>BLMC01000025.1 GCA_011959805.1 Lachnospiraceae bacterium
ACTCATCTATTTTGCAACGCCCTCCATATTTAGATAAAATTCGTAAAAATAAGGCATACCAGATATCTTACCCTATCTGATATACCTTATAATCATCTACATACTATCCCATCATCACTTAATTATCAATCCTCCACCCCATCATTGCTCATATACCTTATATAGTATCCTTATATCATTCATTACCTTTATAATAAATTCTTCCAAGTCATCACCTGTTTTTTTGAAATGTTTTCTAACTACCATATACTGTTTTTGATTCAGCGGATATAAATTTCTGTAATAGCAGTCCTGTTTATCATTCTCACCATGCCATATATACACATTATTTACTTTATCTGGATTTACAATAAATTTTTCTACTACTGCTTTTGCTGCAAATAAATAATCTTTCTTATAAATCCACTTACTATCAAAGAATACATTCTTTTTCAACATATATAGTAATGTTCCATTACTATCATAACTACCTTGCAACAGATTGTATTTACCATTTGAATATCTGATCACCCTGCCATAATTTGACAGCCATATATCTTTACAATCCATGCTCTTTACAAATATCTCGTCTGTGCCTAATGGAATAATATCAGTATTAGAAAGATCAAGTATTTGCTCTGGTCTGATATCCTTATATTGCCTCTCTATCAATATCTCCAAATTATCAGAAAATTTAATCTCATTCTTTTCTTCAAGGTATGCATGTTGGTATTCATATTCACATTCTTTGCATTGTGATAAATAATATGGATTATATTACTGTTCTTTTACTAATCTGAATTTTTCAACAGGTAATGCCCTGCCACACTTATTACATATTTTTGTTATTTGGTTCTTTATTGTATTTGTATTACTCATCTTATTTTAATACTTCCTTTCAATTTTCGATATGATAATAAATTACGTCTCCCAATTTGGCAATGCTAAAATAAAGAGTCAGAAGAGACTCCCTAATTAATTTCATGTATTCAATTTTGTTAAATTTCAGAAGTCCTTAATTTAGACATCTAAATTATATTTTGTAGAATATTTCGCAAAAAGTTGCGATTTCTCAATTCTGTGTAATCGTGGAAATGACATTTCCAGATTTGGAAACACTGACATTCCCCCACTTGTGGGGGAATGATAGATAAACTAAATACTTTAAACTTGCGTCCAAATGGACGCATCCTTTGCCAACATTTTGTTGATAAGAACACTATGAAATAATCTACTTTATTTTTTAGTTATCCTGGCATAAGACAACCTTTTACACACTTCTGTGGAAAACTTGTCTCTTCATAGATGATAGGATTAAATCCTTTGCAAGGTTTAAGAATTTTCATGTTGAAGTGAAATAAATTTTCGTCTATCAAAATAGGGTAAGCAAGCCTTTTAAAACGTTCGCTTTGAAACGAACGAAAATCTTTTTAAACTATTTCTTTCTGTTATATAAAGGTATGTAACGAACCGCTACCCACCAATATTCACGCACTTTAATATAATTCTTTAGCAATTCTTGCCATCATACTCCCACAACTTTCACCTTTATTAATACGAATAAATTTGCAATGTATTTTACCTTCTATGTATTTCTGCCTTTTAAAATCATAATCCTTTTTATATTTATGTTCTTCCTCATCAATCTCAATGGCTATATTGTATTTAGTAATATATAAATCTATTTTATATTTATCAACTGAATATTGTTGAATATAAAAAATATTCATTACATCTAAGAAATCTTTTATTTCGTTTAGATATTTATACTCAAATCTTGCAGAACGGATATTGTATTTAAATTTATTTGTCAAAATTTCATCACCATTATTTGTCAATAAATAATATTTATACGTTCTTCCCCTTGGCGAAATATAGCACGATAAAATAAAATGGTTAATAAATTCAGAATTCTTCTTTATTATATTTCCTATTGTTCTACACACTTTATCACGATCTTTTCTAAATCTTTGTGTTATTTCTCTGCTGTTTACCAAAATTTCTTTATCACCTCCAATTTACTTATTCTCCAAATAAAAAAATTGCTCTAAAAACAATCTCCTAAATGGTAAATCTGTTTGATTTTTTATACATTAAATGATTAGTATAAATTTGAACAACTCTATCTAAAAGCATGATAACAACCTACTTGATGTACACTTGCGCCACTGTACCTACAAAATATACACCTGCTACCAATAGAAGTTATTGTCTTACAGGTATATGGTAAAATACTGCTCACCTAAAATTTATAATGGCAGTTATGTCATAATGCCACAGCCATATCAATAATACATACTCCCTTTAAAGGGATATTGTGAAACACGATACACCCAATAATTCAGTATTTAACAATCTGATAACTACTGAGTATATTCAATGGTTGATTGTGATCACAAATGAAATAAATATAATATTGCACTTATTATCTTCTAAAAGAATTGTTATTTCATTACACCTTTATTTAACCAGAGAAAAATTAAGCCCGTTAATTTTGTCAACCCCGTACTTTTTGGTACATGTTGGGTATGAATTACAGAGTCTTTTAAAAGCTAATGTATTACTCCTGACTTTCGTCCATTTAGAAGAAGACTATAAAACGTCAAATTTGACACACCTTTTAACTATCAATTCTGGTGTTCTAAAATCCATGTTAATATATCCTCATATCCTTTTTTACTACCTGCCACATCAAGAATCAAATCAATTAATTCTTTCTGTGTATATTCCAATTCATATCCATTAACTGCTAAAAATACTAACATAGCATGGACACCAATTCTTTTATTACCATCTATCATCGTATGATTCTTTACCAGTCCATAGCACAATCTAGCTGCCTTTTCTTGAATGCTTGGATATAATTCTTGACCGCCAAAATATTGAAATGGACATTCTAATGCTGAACTCAATAATCCGTCATCTCGTACACCCTTACTTCCGCCAAAAGATTCTATCAACTGATTATGAAGCATTAAAATCTGTTCTTTTGTAAGACGTATCATTTTGCCAATACCTCATATGCTTCTTTATTCTGTTCTATTAATCTTTTTGAGAGATTCATAATATCTTCATCTGATGCAACAGAATCACTTTCAACCTTATTAAAATCTATTACAAGATATCTGGGCACATTATTTTTCAGAATAATTGCTGTTCCATGTTCATCAACCAATCTTGCTACTTTTGAAAAATTCTGGTTTGCCTCTGTAATAGAAACCATTGTATTTGTATCAATTTTCATAATCAAACAACTCCTATATTATATTTTTATTATAGTATATGTAATTTATAGGATATATTCAACCTCTTTTTAACACTCTTTATTTATACTATTTTCATAAATGTTATATTAGTTAAAGTAAAGCCTCTATATCAATAAAATCTAAATCCTTTTCAGTAACGCAAAATAACTCACCGTGCAATTTTGCACTATGAGATTTCTTTTTGTTTAGTTCATTTTGTCCCACACAATCTATATTTGCCCGGTTCATTTGAATCTTACCCTCTGTAGGCATGTCCAAATTCTAGTTTATTACAATGCCAATCCGTAAAAGAATACTAGTTATTATCAAGGTCAAACTTTTCCTGTAGATAGTCAATCATTGATTGGATATTCTTTGTATTATGTGCGCCTCCGCAATTACTTTTTGACGGCTCCACTACATCACGAATTTTTCTTGTAAATATGTATGTCTTTTTAGGTTTATTTGTTTTTTTATTTATTGGATGGTAAAACTCATAAGCAGATTCAATCTCTTTCAACTGCGCTTTCTTTGAATTACCAGCTTTCTGTTCCCATCCAAGAATCTTACAAATTTGAGCATAAGTGTGTTCCTTGTTTAGTTTTATCATTTTTATCCTCTTTTTTATTTTACTTTTTTGAACATAGTATTTACATATAGAGTTGTCGTACTACGCACTCCAATAATCTGATTTTTAATTTTCCATTTTTGAACATTTGAGAAATACATATAAATTATTTACTTATATGTGTATCTCGTATGTTCAAATTTGGAGTCATAATACAAACCCGACATAATTTCACCGCTTGCGGGAAATCTCTATATGTAATCTTCAATGTTCATTTTTTAACCTTTCCAATAATCCTTCTTCATTTTAAAAAATAAAAATACTCCGTTTATGGTCATCATCTGTTTTGTCTGCTTTAATATCAGTAATAGTAAATCCCTTTTTGAGTATTTGATTGTCTATCAGTAGATTCTATTACAACGATATCTCTTGCATTGTAATCACTCCTATTATTGCTAAATATTTTAAAGGATACATAGTAACCTCTTTCCATACATTCTTCTTTCAGCTGTGAATGATGTACAAAATATGAATTGTTATCTTCTCCACGTACAAAACCATATCCTCTATCTGTAAAATAATTTGTCACTCTACCATACATATATTTGTCCTCCTGTTTGATAATTTTGTAATTGATTTTGTTTGGTTATAGATATTGGGTTAATTAATGTGATTGGCTTTTATTGATTTAGTTACTTTGTCAATGAAATATGGTTTTTATTTAGAGTATTTGGATTATTGAAATTGGAATGTTATAGCGAATACCTCTATGGCGTTCTGTAGGCTGTTCTAAGAAGGTTTAATGAGTGATGGGTAAATAATATTTATAAAACATTAAAATAAGCCTCTATCAATCATATTTCTACAACTGATAGGGGCTTATTTTAATACCCTATAATTTCTATTAAATATATACTCTAATCTCAATCTCGCGACATTCACACCCCTTTTTGTTCGTTTGCTTTCCCTTTGTATTAGGCTATTTTCCCTTAAAATCTCTATCTTTTGAGATTTTTCATATATGCCTATCTGTCCACCCATCCTCCTGTCATAAAAAACGTTACTTTCACATCATGTTTTTTTAATATTTCCATTATTTTTTCTGTATCTTCATTTCCCCATGCTGCGTCGAATGTCAACGCAATCTTTGGTTCTTCTGTCTGTACACAATAAATTGGCAACTCTCTTCCACCTACCTTGGAGCTGGTAGTCAAAATTGTTCCTTCCTCTCTATATCGCACTCCTAGTAACCCTGCAAGCACCAAAACTGCCGTCGCCAGTATTGCAGTTTTTCTTGAAATATTTATTTCTTGTAAATACACACTAATTTCTTTTAAGTATTGAATTAGTACACCACTTGTCTGTGAATCGTTATTATCATTACTTCTTCCAAGCATAAGCTTCTCTTAATTTTTTTATAAAAATATATTAGAAATTCTTCAATTGTATGACAAAATTAGGCATGTTTCAAAATGCTGCAAAAACGCATTGGAAATTTCTGGTGCGGTGTACACAGTTTTGCTAGTATAAAACCAACTTATATACCTGCAACTTTAATAAAAATTATCTGAGTCGAAAATTGACCTTCAAAAGAATAAATAATAGAATACTATATTCTTTATTGTAGATTAACTGTCTGGTTACACAGGCTATCAAGCACTTCAAAATAAGTTTCAAATGTTTTCTTGCAACACATGGGATTAGAAATTTCTATCCCTTCTACGCGCAACCCAATCAATGCAAATGCCATCGCTATACGATGGTCTTCATATGTCTGGATAACTACTGGTTTTGGAGTGCCTGGGTGAATTGTAATTGCATCGGTCTCTTCCTTGCAAGAGATACCAAGACGTGTAAGTTCTGTCACAATAGCATGGATACGGTCCGACTCTTGCAACCGAATATGACCAATATTTTCAATACGAATGTCGCTATCTGCAAAAGGCGCAAGTATTGCAAGTGTCATCGTCTGATCGGAAAAATCCTTCATATCAACAGTTATACCTTTTAATCTACCATTTGTTGCTCCACACACTTGAATACCATCGGAGGTTTCAGTAACTTGACAACCCATTTTTTCTAACAATTCCAAAAATTTTAAATCACCTTGCATGCATTTCCATGTAATATTCTTAACGATAGTCCTTCCACCAGTAAGTGCCGCCGCTGCATAGAAATAGCAAGCAGCTGAAACATCTGGCTCAATCTGGTAGCAACCAGAACTATAGCAAACCCCTTGTTCTACAAAATACCTTGTTCCATCAAAGTCTATCACAACACCAAACTGTTCCATCATTTTCCGTGTAATTCGTATATAAGCGCCATCTTTACGCACACTTGTAATTTCAATACAAAGTCCTTGTTTTACCATTGGTGAAATCAGCATTAATGCACTTAGAAATTGCGTACTCTCACTGATATCAAGTTTTATATTGCACCTTTTATCTATCGGCAATCTTCCACCAATTCCTTTTATTTTAATAGGCAAGAATCCTTCTTTTTCAAGGTAGACAATCTCTGCTCCTATATCTTCAAGTACATGAAATAACGGTTTCATTGGGCGTTTTTTCATCTGCTCTGAAGAATTTATTACAAAGGTTCCCTCTGCCATTGCAAGCATTGCTGTCAGAAACCTTGCAGCAGTTCCAGCGCTTCCAACATAGATTTCTCCAGATGTGACAGGAATTGTTCCATTTAATCCTTCCACAGTAACCATCTTTTTGATCTCATCAATTCTTACCTGAAATCCAAGTGCTTTTAGACAACTAAGAAAATTTCTTGAATCCTCGCTAAATAATACGCCTTTCAATGTCGTCGTTCCATCTGCTAGCGCTGCTATAAGCAGCGCTCTATTTGTCATACTCTTTGAACCAGGTACCTCTACAGTCCAGTCAATAGGTCCATCTAATTTAGGTACTTTATATTTTATAGTTGTCATAGTATCGTTTCCTTTCTTTTATAACTGTTATAGTATCTTACCACTACTGTCAAACTCTCCTTTTAGCCTTTATTTCTATCATACTACAAAGAATATTTATTTTAAGACAAACAATTCGTGAAGCGCACGTGTGGCAGCTACATACAAAAGTTTTGCAAGTTTAGGATTCTCCTTGTAACCTTTCAAATCTGGTTTCCACAGAAGCACACAATCAAATTCAAGCCCTTTGGTCTCTGGTACAGTAAGCACCATCACGCCTTTGCTAAATCCACTCTTGTCCGAATCTGTCAACGATATTTGACGACCAAGACGCTTGATAACATTTTTCTTTTCCTCATCAAAAAAGCAAATGATTGCCATAGTCTCATATCCTTTGTGCTGCATGTTAGTCCAAATTTCCGCTGCTATGCCTATACCCTCTTCCTTAGAAATACTCTCTATAAAATGAACAGGCTCACCGTGCCTGATAACAGGTTCAATCTTATAGGTCCCCCTTGAAGCACTCGTCAAAATTTTTCCAGCAAACTCTGATATCTCAATCGTATTTCGATAACTTTTTGCTAGTACACGAAATCGGTCTACATCGCTACTAAAAATTTTCTGACGCATATCATGCCATTCATTCATACCACACTCATAATTAACATTTTGTGACACATCACCCATAATAGTAAAATAACATTTTGGCAACACGGTACGCAACACATAATACACAATCGGTCCAAAATCTTGTGCCTCATCAATAAAAATCTGTCCAAATTCTTCATCTGCCTTTTTTTGCAATGCTCTATAATAAATTAGAAGCATCGCAGCAATATCATACACATCAAAAATACCGCATGAAATCTGTTCCATAGTTGGCGCCATATTAATATAATATTTTTTTCCATATACTTCCAAAAATTGTAAATATAGCCCCACCACACTTCCTTTGTAACAGTGACTTGAAAAATAACTTTTATACTGTGTAAGTTTTTTCTTGTAAATACCAATCTCCTCACGCCCCTGGCATTGCAGCTTGATACGAGCACGCAACCGTTCATCGAGCGTTATTAGAAGTCGATTAATTGAATAATCTGGATTCCCATTAATAAAATCCTCATTATTTTTCTGTGACAGCAGCATACCAATATCCTCATCATACACTACGCAATCCGCAAGGATATGTTCGCGTAGTCGCTGCATATGTTGCTCTAATTCCGATGCAAACAGCATTTTGGTCTTCCATGCAAAACTTGGTGAAGCTGGCACTACTTGATACTTTTTCTTCCACTCCTTCTTTAATAAGTGTATCAACATTTCATCCATGCGCATATGTTTTACATCATATACATCCAACTCTGGAAGTCCACCTGTAATATAATCAATTAGGATATCGCTCCCTCCCACAATACAAAATTCATTGGAAGTAAACCGCTCTTTATAATTATACATAATATACGAAATTCTGTGCATAGCTACTGTTGTCTTCCCGCTGCCAGCGACTCCTTGCACAATAACATTGTGAAATGGGCTTTCCCGAATAATTTCATTTTGTTCTTTTTGAATCGTAGCAATAATATCTCCCAGTACAGCATCTCTGTTTTTACTCAGGTATTTCACCAGCAATTCATCGTTTGCTGCTACATCACTGTCATAAAAACCCTGCATACATCCTTCTTCAATATCATATGTGCGTTTTAAATTCAAATCAATACGATATTCACGATTCTTGCCATCACTACGATTATCAGGGATACTATAAGTTCCCTCTCCTAGTTCATTCTCATAGTACACTGTAGAAATCGGTGCCCGCCAGTCTACAATTTCCACATCTGTCTTGTTTCGCAACACTCCATGTTTTCCGATATAGATTGACTCATACAACCTTTCATCCAAATTGCGATAGTCAATCCTTCCAAAAAAAGGTTTCTCATACGCTGCCTGATTGTTAGTCAGTTGATTTAGACTGTGCTCTTCCAAGCTGCGGGAAGTCATCATCTGACCATACAACTCAATATTACCACTCTGCACCTGATCAAACAAAGCCTTCGTCTCTTTATGACGTTCTTCATACTGACGCTTATACTCTGCTATATTTGTGGCAATGACTGCCCTACATTCCTTTAAATGTACCTCTTCCTCTTGCCATTCTTTGCTCTTTGTACTTTTGTGATTTGCCATACCTTACCCATACCTTTCTAAGAACATTGTTCTTTCCCATTTGCTGGGTTTGCACACGTACTTCCCATCACGGGGTTGCGTGTTATGATTGTTACAAAATTACTATCCCAACAGCTACATTATAATACTGAATATCTATCTGACACATAAATTTCACTACTTTTGCTGCCAAGAGAATAGTAATATAATTATTATATATTTTATATAAAAAAATACTAGACTTATATTTTGTGTTATGATATAGTGATGTATAGAGTCGTGCATAAAAACACTTTAGTTTCCTAAAGTGTTTTTATTTTATACACACGTGGGTACCCATAGGAAAATAGTCAGCGAAGCTGACAGACACTTGGCGCAGTAAATAGGGAAAATCTTCTATACTCGGTTACACATAAGCAAGAAAGGAAGAAGTTTTCCTATTCAATTTTTAATACAAATCAAAAATAAAAACACTGTAATACTAAATAATTAGTATTTACAGTGTCTATAGCTAATCGGGTTGGGCTGTTTTAAACAGTCAACAGCTCGTAGGGGAATCGAACCCCTGTTTTCGCCGTGAGAGGGCGACGTCTTAACCGCTTGACCAACGAGCCATAACTGTTATATTTTGCCATCTGCCTTGTACATCGCTGACAGCTATTAAATCATACAACAGTTTTCGTAAAAAAGCAAGTCCTTTTTTACATTAGTTTTTATTTTTTCAAATTTTGTATATTATAAACAGAAACTATTTCACAAAAATAGATTTCTCATTCAAATATAACATAAATAATTCTCTATATCTCAAAATCCATACAAACTCTTGTCCTTGTAAATGGACGTACCTTATCATCTGCTACCGCGACATGTGCTGGATGTACTGCGTATCCCCTCAATCCCTCTTCATTCTCAAAAGTCGAATCTAGCATCACATCTGCATTAGAAGATGTCAGTGGATTCACCACCACTTTTATATCAAGCAGACCAGGAATTTTTCCCTTAAGTGCCTCAAGCCCTGTCTTTATTTCCTCCTTTACTTCCTCCTTTTGAATGTCAGATAATTCATCTTTTAATTGCCATAATATAATATGTTTTACCATTTTTTCTCCTCTCTAATGCTCTATTCAGCAAGAAATTAATATAAGAAATCAAATACTTCACATTGTTATACTGTTAAAATTTTTAAATAATACTATTTATCCAAATCAAAATTTTAAAAAATATTGGAATAAACTATACAATGATAATTTGTGTCCAAACAAACCACTCGCGTTGCCGTATTGATTGAATAATCTACTGAACATAAAATGACCGTTCATTTTCTTCAAGTGGTATTTCTCTTGTCTCAATAAAATCAATCACAATATAGTCACTCTTGTTAATCATCACTAACATTTTGTTGATGGCTTCCTCTGTTCCTTGCGCTTCCATCTCAACCGAACCGTCAAACGCATTCTTTGCCCAACCTGTAATTCCCATACCATTTGCTGCATATTTTGCCCGATAGCGAAATCCCACTCCTTGCACTCTGCCTGTAAACCGAAAATGTTTTCTGACAATCATATCTACTGTCCTCACTCTACCTAAAAATCGTACTTTTTTGCTGTCTCTCTATTTCTGTACTCATGTTTTTCGTAATATCCAATTAGAGTTCCATCCTCTTTTCGCAGCGCAACCATATAGACATCTTTATTCTCTTTTTCATTGTAATATGTATAGATTCTATTATGTTCAATACTCTCTTCAAACCACAAAACAACTTTTTTTATCTTTTCAGTAGACTTTAGGTTGTGACAATCTAATAAACTTTGCCCTACAAGTGCTTGACCACCCCTTTTTTCATAGCGGATAATCGCCGCTGGATTCATGTAGATAATCTCATGCGCTAGATTACAGATAACAACTGCACATTGATCCTCATCGATAATACTTTTAAAGTAGTTTACAAATTCCATAATCTTTTATTCCTTATTTCTCTAATTCTCAATTCATTGTAAAGATTTTCATACACGTGTCAACTGCCAAAATGCTACTGCGCTTGCCGCCGCGACATTCAAGGAGTCAACACCCCTTGCCATTGGAATCCGCACAGTGTAATCACAAGCTTTTATCGTTTCTGCTGTAAGTCCATCTCCTTCCGTACCAAATATAATTGCAAGCTTATCTTCCTGCAGGAGCTGTGGCGCATCAATACACAAAGAATCCTCTCTCAACGCCATTGCCGCCGTCGAAAAACCCAACTCATGCAACATATTAAGCCAATGCTTTTCTGGTAAAAATGCCCAAGGTATCTGAAATACAGTTCCCATACTCACACGAATTGCGCGCCGATAAAGTGGATTGCTGCACGCCGATGTCAACAGTACACCATCAATACCAAGCGCTGCCGCCGAACGAAAAATCGCACCCACATTCGTAGGATTTACCACATTCTCAAGTACCGTAATTCTACGAGCTCCCATACACACTTCCGTGGCAGTCTTTTTGGTAGGACGATACATTGCGCACAACATACCGCGTGTCAGTTGAAACCCTGTAAGTTGTGTCAATACATCAAACTCTGCTGTATAAACGGGAATATCACCACACCGCGCAATAATATCCTTTCCCAGCGTTTCAATTTGTCTTGTCTCTATTAGTATAGAAACTGGAATACAACCATAATCAAGAGCTCTCTCAATCACGCGCGGACTCTCTGCAATAAATATGCCTTTTTCTGGTTCATGTCGATTTAAAAGTTGTACCTCAGTAAGTCTAGCATATACATCAAGCTGTGGTGCATCAAAATCTGTAATTGGTATGATATTGCGCTGATTATCTGCTGTTCTTTTTATATTAACACCTACATTCATGTTCTGATTCACCACAGTCATGTTTTTTATCTCCACAGGAATGCCCCCCACAACTATGGTCTTGTTCGTGATGATTGCAATGTACCTCTGGATTATAGACCAAAGTTCCCGCAAGAAATACCCTGACTGCCTCGTCCGCGTTCCCTGCAATTCCTCCATAAAGTTGTATTCCGACCGATGCAAGTGCATTCTGCGCTCCGCCACCAATTCCGCCGCAAAGTAATGTATCTACACTCCATTCTTTCAGAAAACTTGCAAGAGCCCCATGACCGCTTCCCTGTGTATCAACAATCTGTTCCTTCTGAACCGCACCATTTTCTACATCATATAATTTAAACTGTTGTGTATGACCAAAGTGCTGAAAAATCATTCCATCTTGGTATGTTACTGCAATTCTCATGTCTGTTTATTTTCCTTTCTTTTTTATTATTCTTGAAATGCGCTCTCAAACTTTTTAAAAAATGTATAATACGCCCTTACATTTTCAAGCTCAGTCCAATGCTTTACATCCACTACTTCCTCATCCAAGTCATATATCTTTGCTCCTCTCATAGAAAGCAAGAAAGGCGAATGTGTTGCAATCACAAACTGACACTTGAAAAAACGAACAGAATCTTCCAAAAAATGCAATAATTCTTGTTGTTTTTCTGGGGATAGACTATTCTCTGGCTCGTCAAGTAGATACAATCCATTTTCTTTTACCTTGTCTGCAAAATAAAGAAATGCACTTTCTCCATTAGAATGTTCTCTGATATTATCTTGCAAATGGTTTCGCACAAATTTTGATTGTGTACTGCGCCGAACAGTATTTATTTTTTTAAGCTGTTCGTAATCTGCCAAAGAATGCATTTGAAATTTCACATTTTTTGCCTCCTGATATTCTGCAAACAATTCCTCTCGTTTCTGGTCAATTCCTTCATTGAGATAGCGTAGATTCAACATAAAATCAAATACATCATCACTTGTGATAATCCTGCTATCTTTTGGAATTTTTCCAACTAACTCAAAAGAACATAGCTTTGTATAATCCCCAAAAAAATTAGAGCGGTTATACAATGTGTCACGCTTAAGTCCAAGCTTCTCTGCGATTACATTTAATGCAGTCGTCTTGCCTGAACCATTTCCACCATATAAAATTGTCACTGACTCAAAGTCCAACATTTTTAGCTGATGTGCTGAAAGTACCAAAAAAGGATAAACAGTATCATAGCAGGTCCGCTTCTGTCCCATTGTAAAATCATATTCTTTTTCTCTGTCAGGAAACTCAAAATGGGATAAATATATCATAGAACTCCTCCATTTCAAATTAAATCGTAAGCACAAACTTGTAAAAATTTATTTTTCCATTAATATATGGGTCTTTGCCATTGATATCGCTTCATATCCACACAGCCATTCACAAATTCTACTCCCTCTGCTTGAAGCAATTTTTCCTGACGATTACCACCGCCAAATGCAAATGCGTCAGACACCTTACCCTCCTTATTTACAACGCGATAACATGGAATATTATTAGGATCTGGATTGACATGCAACGCATAGCCTACTACTCTCGCCCATCGTTTATTTCCAGCAAGCGCAGCAACCTGTCCATAAGTTGCAACTTGTCCATATGGAATCTGCCGAACAACATCGTATATTTTTTCAAAAGTTGACTGCATTCTCCAAATCCTCCTTCGCCTACTATGCTCTGCCTTATCTGCTTTTATACGAAACCTAAAAATACTATCAACATTCTTGTTGCGACGTGTGCATTCGCCTTGCTGACATAAAACAATTTCTAGCCCACAATCCTGCCAAAGGCTTATCTTGGTCGAATATTGTACACTCCCTGACACAAAATTGTATTTTTCTCATCACTTATAGCAGTCTTTTCGGCTAAGATAAAAATAACTATACTCTCATCATATCATTTTGTATTATTGGTATCAACCATTTTATTATCCGCATTTTCCAAGAGATTCATAAATAATAATTGTTAAAGCATCAACGAACGTAAAAATATAGATTGTCAAGCTCATCACATAATTTCTTGTATTGCAAACACAAAATCATTCTTTGGCTCATATCATAAAATAAATAAGTTTTAAGAATAATAGGATTTTATATGTCAAACGCAAAACTTGAAAATCTTCTCAATCTTGCCCTGTCAGCCACCGAAATAGAAATACAGAAATCCCAGGTCCTTGGCACAGGATACACATCTGCAACAAAAACCTGGGAATTGATTGTTAAATATCATGGACCCTTAGAACGGCTTGAATCAGAGGTCATACACATCGAGCCACTTATTAATGGTTACGCGATCGCAACTGTAAGAGAGGATTTTATAGATGCTTTTGCAGACCTTGACGAAGTAGAATTCGTCGAAAAACCCAAGCGTTTATATTTTGAATAAAAATATACGCAAAAACGATTATTTATGGTCTCTTTATAAATTTGTCAAATTATTTTGAATCTGTTTCTTAACGATATACAACAGCATTCCATCGCAGTTCATTTTTGAATGTTCTGATATCTGTGTTCTTATCAATAACAACTGCTTCAATCCCCATCGCGTCTGCCCAGTCAACCATCTGTTCAACAGATAAATCATAAGAGAATGCTGTGTGATGTGCACCCCCTGCCAAAATCCATGCCTCTGCTCCTACTGTAAGATTAGGCTCTGGTGTCCAGAAAGCAGTAGCAACAGGAAGTTTTGGCATTGATTTCTCCACCTTTTTGCAATTAACTGCATTGATAATCAGTCGGAACCGATTGCCAAGGTCAATCAAAGAAGTTGCTACAGCTGGACCTGTTTTTGATGTAAATACAAGTCTAGCTGGGTCCTCTCGATTCCCCATAGACAACGGACAAACTTTGATAGAGATATCACCATCTGAGATACTAGGACATACTTCAAGCATATGTGCTTGTAAAATACCTTCCTTGTCGGGAACAAAATTATATGTATAATCCTCCATAAAGGAAGTACCTTTTGCGTCCTTTACATTTGAAGCCATAATCTTCATCAAGCGAACCATTGCAGCTGTCTTCCAGTCCCCTTCGCCCCCAAAACCATATCCTTTTTCCATCAGACGTTGTATCGCAAGGCCGGGAAGTTGTTTTAACCCACCGAGCATTCCAAAATGTGTTACAATTGCATGATAATCTCGCTCCTCAAGGAATTTTTCCATTCCTATTTCTATTCCAGCTTGCACCGCAACATGATTCCTAAATTCTGCATCATCTCTGCCCTCTGTCAAAATCTTATACTTATCGTAATATTCATCTGTGAGATTCTTTATATCCACAGTAGAAACTGCATTGACATACTCTACTAAATCATTGACATTGTAATGATCAATCTCCCAGCCGAACTTAATCTGTGCCTCAACCTTATCTCCTTCCGTAACAGCAACATTGTTCATGTTATCTCCAAATCGGCATACTCTAATATGAGAGGATTCCATCACACCTACCGCAGTCACCATCCACTGCGCAATCTTTTTTATCACATCAGGATTCTGCCAATGTCCAACCACAATCTTGCGCTCGATACCCATACGACTCACAATATGTCCATATTCTCGATCACCATGAGCGGATTGATTCTCGTTCATGAAATCCATATCAATCGTATCATATGGAATTTCCTGATTAAACTGTGTATGAAAATGCATTAGTGGTTTCCTGTACTCTTGCAGTCCAAGAATCCATGACTTTGCTGGTGAAAATGTATGCATCCAAGTGATAACACCAGCGCATTCCTCGTCGGCATTCGCCTCATTAAACGTCTTTCTGATCACAGCGTTTGTTATCAATGTCGGTTTCCATACAACCTCATATGGTAGCAGACCTGAATTGTTAAGACCTTCCACAATCTTTTTTGAATGCTCTGCTACATTCCTAAGACACTCATCACCATATAAATCCTGTGAACCTGTTGCAAACCAAAACTTATAACTTTTTCCTGTTTTCATGGTAAACCCTCCTATTTCCAAGACATATTTATCTGTATCCACTATAAATAACTTGCCATTATAGTTCATATGATACTATATTTTTACCACAAAACACAGTAAAAAACAATATTTATTTTAACAAAAATTAAAATATTTTATTATATGCTAATTGTTTTTTTCTAAAAATGTGATATACTATTCCTAGATAAATAATCCTATTACTGCTTAATAATATATAGTCTAATGCAAACTATTTACAAGAAAGGAGGAATCTACTTTATGGACCCTGATTTTTATGTAAAACGTACCCAAAAACTGCTACTTAGTGGATATCCTATTGAACTTTCTACATTTGATTGTACTTTACCAGATGCACCAATTGTTCACTGGCACTGGCATGATGAAATCGAATTTCAATATGTGGTAAAGGGAAATGCATACATAACTTGCAATGAGAAAAACCTATCTGTATCGGAAGGTGATATTATCTTCGTCAATCAGGCAGTAAGACACTTTATCACGCCCTCGGAAAATGGTGGAGGAATCTTTTATTGTATTGTCGTCCACCCTTCCTTTCTTTTAGGATATGGTCAGCTCGAATTAGAAAGTAAATATATTAGTCCTGTAATCTCCAGCCAAGCCTTTAGTTGTTTACACATTACTAGTAATAATAAAATGTATCAACAATTTTTGGTGCCATTAACCCAACTAATCACGCTTAATACAGAGCACCCTGTTGGCTATGAACTTCTTAGCAAATCTTATCTCTTACTGTTGTGGAAGCTTATATACGACCAACTCCCCACCATTTCACCATCCTCTCCCAGCACCACAGCGCGCACTGCAAATCAAGATGCTTATCGAGTGAAACAGGCAATACTTTATATCCAAGAGCATTTTATGGACCCTATAACATTAGCCGATATTTCTGATGCTATTCTTGTCAGCAAGAGTGAATGTTGCCGCTGCTTCAAACGTGTCACAGGTCTCTCTCCAATCGAATACCTAATGCGATATCGTATCATGGAATCCGCAAAATATATGTATCGCAAAACTCATGAGTCTATTTCTGAAATCGCAGGCATTGTCGGTTTTAATAACACTAGTTACTTTAATAAAGTATTTAAGAAAACTATGGGTTGTACCCCTACAGAATATCGCCAATCTCTACAGGAAGAACAGCCGAAGCTGACCTGACAGTACATCACATGTCAGGTCAAAGACTAGAAGCATAAAACTGCTTGTACCACTGTGCAAAATACCTAAGTCCCTGTCTAAGGTCTGTTGACGGTTTAAATCCAAAATCACGTTCCAACGCAGTGACATCTGCATATGTGACCTCGACATCTCCGGGTTGCATCCCTACAAACTCTTTATGCGCCGCAAAGTCATAATCTTTTGGCAACACTCCTGCTGTCTTAAGCTCATCTTGTAATATTTCTACAAAATCCAGTAAATTTTCTGGCTGATTGTTTCCAATATTATAAATTTGATATTTTACGCCGTCCTCATTTGGAAGTGGTGCGCACTGTAAAACTGCTTTTACTCCTGTGACAATATCATCAATATATGTGAAATCACGTTTGCAATTCCCATAATTAAATATTTTAATTGTCTCATTCCTCACAAGTTTATCTGTAAACCCAAAATAAGCCATATCTGGCCGCCCTGCTGGCCCATATACTGTAAAAAAACGGAGACCTGTCGATGGAATATTATAAAGTTTTGCATAGGCATGTGCTAATAATTCATCTGACTTTTTCGTAGCAGCATAAAGAGAAACTGGATTATCCACTTTATCTTCCGTTGCATACGGAATTTTTTTATTGCTTCCATATACAGACGAAGAACTTGCATATACCAGATGTGACACTCCCGTTGCACCTTTGTCATAACTGTGTCGACAAGCCTCAAGAATATTGTAAAATCCAATTAAATTGGACTCAATATAGGCATCTGGATTCTCAATACTATAACGCACACCTGCCTGCGCTGCAAGATTCACTACAAGCTGTGGCTGATACCGCACAAAAATATCTTTGACAAGTGCCTTGTTTGCAATGCTTTCTCTTACAAATGTGAAATCACCAGATACAAGATTGCTGCACTCCTCAATTTGCTTGAGACGAAATTCCTTAAGTGCCACATCATAGTAATCATTCATGTTATCAATCCCTATAATGTGAATATCTTGTACACTTTTTAGTAGTGACAATACCAAATTCGCTCCGATAAAACCTGCCGCACCTGTCACAAGTATTGTACAACCATCTAATTTAATATTTTTCTCTAGCATTCTAACTCTCCTCGATTACATTCTCCTTCATACAATCCCTTTCCCCAAATATCAATGCCGCAAATAGTGCATTGATATTATCTGGATTCTGTACTACCCATTCTTCACTGCACCGACTTGCTGCCTCGTGCATTCCCAACCGTTCCATTGCATTAATCACGCGCAATTTTATTTCTGCAGGTGACTGTTCTTGCCATTGAAAAGCGTTGATAAGACGTGTACCATCTCTATAAATTCTATCGTAATCTCCAAGGGTACTCAACTCTTTAAAATAATCATCTACCCAACTTTGTACATTATATTTATACTCTGTTTTCTGGTCAATCTCAGCTAATTCCACAAAACATTCAGGAGATTTTTTCCGTTCCTCCTCTATGATTTCCAGAAGTATATCATATGCACTATACCAATGCTCTTTTATAATATTCCCATTATCCTGCGACTTATAACACTTTGCAGTTAGATCCTCAAAAATATCCCATTTTTTATTTTTTTCCATTGAAATCAGTACCTCTTTCATAATAATACTTTGCAAGCCACTCCATTCTGTTTTATGATATCTAGTATAACATTAATTGAACCTTCATACAACAGAACAGGTATTAAAAAATAATTATAATCGTTAATTAGATACTGTTCACATTTGCAACAAGTTACCTTAGTTGAAGAAGACTTGCACTTCTATAAGTGCCGAGAACAACACAACTTTGTCTTAGTAAGTGTACAATCTTTAATTGATATAAATCTCTGGCTGAATTACAAACATACAAATTCGTTTTATATCCAGCAGAGCTAACAACGCATTCTTGATGTGAACAGTAATATTTATGCACACAAACTGCTAAAATATAAGCAATTTGACGCTTGTTTCTCATCTCTTTAATGAGACATGAATGCAAAAAGTAATCTTGCGATTGTCTTATGCATATTATAGTTAAGAGTACAGTATATTGCGGTGATTCTGTGTATGAAACATTATAATCGTATTTTCAATATATTATATTTCATATGTATGTGTTTAACTCTGACAGCCATAGCAAAGTCCCTGCTATATCGGCAATCCATTCCTGCAATTGCCTCACTAGACCCGCCGCCAGATAATATCAACTTTTTTGAGATTCGACGTGTTGCACTCACATTTGATGATGGACCACATCCTGTATACACAGAAAAATTATTAGATGGGTTAAAAGAACGCGGCGTGAAAGCCACATTCTTTGTCACTGGAGAACATGCCGAACTTCATCCAGAAATTATCAAAAGAATGCACAATGAAGGACATCTTATTGGCAATCATACTTATAGTCATATTCAACTAACCACTTCAAATAGTGAGCAATTCAAAGATGAGCTGATACAGACAAACGAAATCTTACATGATATTACCGGGGACGAGATACAATATGTTCGTCCGCCTTATGGCTCATGGGACAAAAAATTTGAGACGGATCTCAATATGTTTCCAGTTCTTTGGAATGTTGACCCACTTGACTGGTGTACTGCCAACACAAGCCGTGTAGCAAGCGCAATTCTCAACAAAGTATCAGACAATGATATTATCTTATTGCATGACTACTATGAAACGTCCGTGGATGCTGCTCTTGTGGTGGTTGATGCACTCACAAAGGAAGGATATGAATTTGTCACTGTCGATAAAATATTATTTGATTAAACCCGAAAAATATGCGATGATAAATTTATCCAAACACGAAAGAACGGAGAAAATTCTCATGAAACCACTCTTAATAACCAAAAAAATTTTATCACTTATATTATTATTAATCCTCTGCTTTTTCGCGGGCATTCTCTTGGGAAGTGTCCCACTCTCTCCCAAAAGTGTTCTTCGTTGTCTCTTTGGCCTTGACAAAGAAACTACTACCTATGTCCTAATCAACACAGTACGTCTTCCGCGAGCTATGGGTGCATGTCTTGCTGGTATGGGACTTTCTACCTCTGGAGTCATTTTGCAAAGTGTCATGAATAATTCTCTTGCAAGTCCAAACACAATTGGCGTCAATTCTGGTGCTGGATTTGCAGTGATGCTTTCACTAATGTTTGGCTATAGCAAAACGCTTGGCATTTCTGCTGCAGCTTTTTTTGGTTCCCTTGTTGCTACACTTAGCATCTATGGATTGGCGTATATGGCAGACAGCTCTCGTACTACTATCATCCTTGCTGGCATCACTGTATCTAGTTTCTTAAACGCCGGCATCAATACCATTAAACTTTTAGATACAGATATCACCATAAATCTCACAACCTTTATGATTGGTTCCTTATCAGGTCTAACATTTGAAACACTACAGTTTCCAGCAATTGCAATTTTTATAGCACTTATTTTGTCTTTTCTCCTCGCAAGATCTATCAATATTCTTTGTCTGGGAGATGAGACTGCACGCTCTCTTGGTTTGCATGTCACCGCCACTCGTCTAACCCTGTTGGTATTATCTAGTATGCTCTCTGGTTGTGTCGTCAGCTATGCAGGACTTTTGAGCTTTGTCGGTCTTATTATTCCTCATATCTGTCGGCGACTTTTTGGCAACGATGCTCGATATTTGCTGCCCTGTTCTGCTCTGTTGGGGGCCAGTTTTGTCCTTGCCTGTGATATTCTAGGCCGCGTATTGTTTGCACCATTTGAACTTCCCGCTGGAATATTATTATCCTTTGTTGGCGGACCTTTCTTCCTATATTTACTCTTTCAAAAGAAAGGAGGGCGCAGAGTCAATGCTTGAATTTTGTCATGTAAATATCAGTAGTGGTCTTGTACCAATTCTACAAGACATCTCCGCGTGTTTTCAGAAAGGTGAAATTACCACCATAATTGGTCCTAATGGATGTGGAAAAACCACGTTGTTGCAATGCCTCAATGGTGCCTCAAAAGTTACATCGGGCTCTGTTTTTTTAGATGGTGCAGACTATTTTGCTATGCCACTTAGAGAACGCGCGCGCAAGTTATCCTTTCTGCCACAAGTGCGTACTATCATCCCCGCACTCCCCGTAAAGACTCTTGTGGAACATGGACGTTTTCCACACTTGGGATTTGCCCGTAGAAAAACCAATAAAGATAAAACAATTGTGGAAACTGCAATGAATTTTACACAAATAACTCCTTATGCCAACCAATATGCAGACACGCTCTCTGGCGGAATTCGGCAACGTGCCTTTTTCTCTATGACACTTGCTCAAGACTGTAACTATATCGTTCTAGACGAGCCAACAACATACCTCGATTTAAATGCACAGCGGTCCTTCATGGAAATGATTTTACAATTAAAAGCACAAGGAAAAACTATTATCCTTGTGCTCCATGACATTGGACAAGCATTGCGCATTTCTGACACCCTTGTCATAATGCAAGACAGAAAAATTGCTGCCATAGGCACTCCAAAAGTATGTTTGAAACAGCATATTATCGAGACAGTCTTCAATGTACAACTCAAAAAATTTTCTGACGAGGACGGCAGTTACTATTTCTTTTATTAATGTGCACCATACAATATATCGGCAAGCTTTAGATATGCTTCCCCCCACCTTGCATTGGGTTTAAGATTGTAGAGTTCTTTTTCTAGTACATAAAAATTGCCATTTTTTACCGCGCTCAACTGATTCCATGCCGGATTACTTAATAGTGTGTTCGTTATATTTTGTCGTATCGCTTCAACATCTTTTCCTTGTGTTGTCACAAAAATAAAATCGGGATTAGCAGCAATGACAGCTTCCATACTAAGATCATCCAGCAAGCTGTCATCCTCATCAGCAATATTGATACAACCTAGCTCAGCTAATATTTCACCGCCCACATTTCCGTAACTTCCCTTCGCTTTAATGCTCGATGCACTCGCTCGGAAAAACACAATATGAGGCGCTTCTTTTCCTTCCAGATTTCGCTGATTTACACGATTTCTTGCCGTATCTACCAGCTCTTGAACCTCTATTCCGTTTTTTTCAAAGAGGTCTGCTCTACCTGTAATATCAGTACAGATGGATAACATATTCAAATACTCGTTAAAATTTGAAACAGAAAAGTACGCCACTGTTATACCAGCATTCGTTAAAATTTTCTCCATATCTAAATCCGCTTCTGTATTTGCACTAGCGATAACCAGATCTGGTTCTGCCGCAATTATCTTTTCAATGTCTGGTTCCAGATGAGAGCCAATATTAACTACATCTTCTCCTAGATTCAAATCAAAACTGGTCCAAGAGTCATTAGCGGCCCCCACTACTTTACCACCTGCCAAAAGCCATACATCTGTAAAACTCCCAATCAACGTAATCACTCTATCATGACGTTCTACTGTGACTGTTCTACCAAGATCATCCATAAACGTTACTCCTGTCTCTTCCGTTTGTATTATCTCTTCCGTAAGCTTTTGTACCTCTTTTTCAAGTTTTTCTTCCAGTATCGTACTCCTTGATTCCTCTTCACTTTGCTCTTCTTTCACTGCTACCACAGTATCTGTTACTTCTTTTGTGATTGTACTCTTATTCGTGCACCCCTGCAGAAGCATAACTGCTGCCAAAAGGGGAATAATGCATTTTTTCATTGTTCCTCATTGCCTCCAGATAATTTGTTCTCAGACAAACTGATTTTTCTCTTGATCATAATAATAATCGATCTGTTTTAATTGATTCAAGATAGTTTCCAAATCCTCATCTGTGTCTTCGCAGAATGCCTCAAGACTTGGATAATAATCTCTAAGTTTCAAATTAATATAGCTTAAAAGCATCGCTGGATCTTTTGGTATCATCACATACTCTCCTTTTTATTTTACATACTCAACCCAATAATCAATAACTCTACACTAAGCTTGTCTGATATACGCCCAGTCTTTACGCATTCTTCCGCCTCTACACAAGTCGTAAGTGCGGTTGTCAACTGCTGCATCTGAAACTGCGCTGCTTGTGGAATATATTTCTTTTTTAGGTAGTAGGGATTTAGCCCTGTTTTTTTCGCTATTTCCCCGTCCTGATAACCCTTTAGTTTCATTTCCTTGACTTGCAAAAGCATATGAAATTGTCGGGCTGTCAGCGCTAATATCTTCATTGGCGCCTCTTTCAAAGCAAGCAAATTATAATATAATTTCAGGGCTCGCTTTTGTTCCTTCTGTGCAACAGCCTCCACCATATCAAAAATCTGATTTTGTATCTGTATAGCACATAACGCCTGTACATCTGCTTCTGTAATTCCTTTTTCATAATACTTATAGCAAATCAACTTCTCTACTTCTTGCCGAATATTTTCCATACTGGTTCCTGTCTTATCTAAAAGAAGGTCAAGTGCATCTGCTGTAATTCCTTTATTCTCTTTTTTTAACAGTCCAAGAACCCATTTTTTTAAAGTCGCTTCATCTTGCATTTCACAGAGTGCTGCATAACCATTTGCTGTAATCGCCTTATAAAGCTTGCTTCGCTTATCTATTTCCTCCTCCACAAAAATCATATAAGTAGTTTGTGGAAGTGATTTTACTAGCGCGACTATCTGATCCTCCCCATTTTTCAGCCAACCACTATTTTCAATAATAATTACTCTACAATCCGCAAAAAATGGCATTGTATTTGCCAAGTCAATCACTTCATTGACATTGATATCTTTGCCTGCGTATACATTGCAGTTCATGGTATCCTCTGTTAGCACTAGCGCTTTGCGCAGTTTTTCACAATACTGTTTGCGCAAATACGCTTCTTCTCCATAAAGAAGATATATCCTGCTGAACTTGCCACTCTTAATATCCTCCACAATTCTTTTCATTGTATTCCCTCTGTTTTCAATTCTTTATAAGTGTCTATTTTGTACTCTCCATTTTTAATGTTTATTGTAATGGCTCCTGTGTTTTTTGTTATTATAATATCACTCCCTATCTGTTTCACACGCTCAACCGCTTCTTCATGTGGATGACCATAACGATTATTCTCACCGCAAGAAATAATTGTAGTCTTTGGTCTTATATAAGTAATTAATTCTTCTGTGTTAGAATACTTAGAACCATGATGCGCTGCTTTGTAAATATCAATTCCCGCAAACCTTGTATCTTGATAAAGCCATTCTATAGAGGCATGTTCTCCGTCAGCCTCAACATCTCCGGTCAAAAGTGTAGAAACTCCACTTGACTCTAGTTTCATCACAAGAGAATATGCATTGCGGGAATCTGTTTTATAATCTGCACTAGGATGCAGCACCTCAAACTTTAGGGCATCGGTTTCTATTCGGTCCCCCGCTTTTAGTCGATATATTGGTATTTTTCTGACATTGCACAGAGCAACGAGCTTTTCATACGCCTCATCTTCAATAATAGCGTTGGAAATACAAATCCTATTGATTTTTATTTCCATTTTATTTGCTTCCATAAGCTCCATCACTCCCGAAATATGGTCGCTGTCAAGATGCGTTAAAAATACTGCATCTAATTTCGATACACCTTTGTATTTCAAATAAGGCAATATAATGTAGTCGCCAACGTTACTCTCCGAAGTGCTCCCTCCATCAACCAAAAAATGTTCTCCTCCTGCACTCTCAACCCAAATACAATCTCCCTGTCCTACATCCAGAAATGTAATCGAAACTCCATCTATCGGTGAATCACTGACAAAAATAACTGCTGCTAGCACTATTACAAGCCGTATTCCAAATGGAAGTTCAATTCTAATACCTCTTTTTTCACAGACAGCTTTCTTTGTAAATTGCTTTCCATACTGGTGTGTCGCATATAAAAAGATAACTACTATACTAAATACACAGATTTTCCAATTATCTGGTCTTCCTATCACCCAATTTGCAAATGGCAATTTAAGTGACTCTTCACAGAGCCATGCAAATCCTGACAGCATTGCATGACATATCAACCCCACAAGCTTTGCAATTCCTATTCCAATTGCGCCAGGCAAACAACCTACGCCAAGACACAAAAGTCCTGCTGCCATTAGAATAGACATCGCTGGGATAATAACCAGATTCAATAAAAAGGAATAAATTGGAAATTCATAGTAGACACACAACATAATTGGAAAATGTATTAAAAAAATGCTAAGACTTCCACATAAGGACAACACAATTTTATCCAAAAAGCACAACTTCTTCTTGTGTTGAAACGGCTGTACCACCTCAGACAAACAACCTACGCCAAGAATAGCACCAAAAGACAACTGAAATCCCGCATAATATAGATATAGCGGCTGTTCTAGCAAAATGAAAACAGCAGCTAATGCTAATGCTGTTAGCATATCATAGGTACGTCGCAACATCTGTGCTGCAAGCTGCATTCCAAACATAAATACTGCTCGATATGCGGAGCTAGTCATACCAACCATATCCCCATAAGCAATCATCAAAATTATAGCAATTACAGCACAAGCCAGTTGCGGAAGATATGTTCTGCGCAAAATCCGATATAACCCCACTCCCAGCAGTGTGATATGAAGTCCGGAAATTGCAAAAACATGTGCGATACCACTCTTTTGAAAAAGCTGTTTGCTCTGTTCATCAAGCTCAGATTTATTTCCAAGTAAAATTGCCTTCATAATAGCTGCTTCTTCAGCCGGAAGCACTTTGTCAAATACTTCTTCAAAATGATGCCTAAGTCGATACAATGTCTCATAATACACAGAATATTGGCTACCTGTCGAAAGCAACTGTGTTTTGTACAACCGAAAATCTATACCTAGTGTCTGATAATAGCGCTGTGCATCAAAGCCTCCCGGATTTCGTGCCCTGTCAAAATAAGAAACTTTTCCCTCCACAGCAACGATACTTCCTACTCTTGGTTCTACAAAATTTTCATCTGGCTCCATATAACATATAACACAGCCCAATTCTCTATTTTCTTCGTTGTTAAAACACCACTCTTTTGTATGTTCCAACCGCAAAACTAATGTATCTTTTTTGTATTCTTTCTGCGTTATTTCTCCGATTAGAGTCACTCTATCCCCTTCCGTCAAATCAAGAGTCTGGTCTGGAATGGGGACAATTAACAAATATAAAAACACAGTCACCACAAATGCTGCACACACGCAACATAGTGGTCTTCTCATAATTTATCATCCTCTTTTGTAATTCATAGTAATTCGCACTGCCTATTTTGCCATCTGCAAAGGACTAATTTATATTGCAATAATCTTCTTAATCTCTCTAATATACCACATAGCCTAACAAAATTTTCAATACGTTTTACTATAACCCAAATAATCCGTACACTAGCTCTATTAATTCACCAATGACAGATTTCGTTCAAAAACGGTGGAAGCTTCATATTTATCTCGAAACTTCCCATCTTTGTTCCCTTCAATTGATATCTGCACTTTATTGATATTGCTAAGCTCAACAAGAGAATTCACAATTGAATAGATTGTCACATCCGTTGTTACATTGTTGACTGCTGTGACCATCGCACTATTAAATGTAAGATAACACACCCCATCTTTCACAGTAATATTAACCAGCTTTGTATCTGGATTGACGGTCGGAAATGTCTCGCCGTTTGCTGGACCACTGATTAATTGCTCCACCACCAATTTCTCCATCGGCACATTAGATACATCTGCATTGTGTGTCAATTCTCTATTTACTGCAATCAATCCATCTCCTGTCTCATTTGCAAAATATAAACGCAAATTTACCTTGCTCTCCACAGCCTCCACTTGTGTACCAGCATTATCTACAAACATATCAGCCGTCATAATCCCAATTGCATTGCCCGACAAATCAGTCAATGCTTCTCCATTCACTGTAAGCATGACATAATTTACGTCTGGAATGTTTGTAAGACTTCTGACAAGAGCTGCTCTTGTCAACACTTCTGTCGTTCTCGATAATTCCTTGTATTTTTCACCAAGAGAGACAATCACCTGTTCTTCTTCATAGGAGTAAGTGATAATATTAATCCCACTGTTAAGCGTTGCTTTTAATTCTTTATTATCTGGTACAGCACACAACAATTTTAGCACTTCCACAATCATATCTTTTGTATCTGTACTCTCAAGGTAATGTGTTTCTGTCACAAGCTTTGTCTCTTTTTTATTTAGATAAGAAATATCTACTGCTGTTCCCTGTTTTTCCTCACTGCTGCATCCCGTCGCAAAAAAAGCCAACACAAATATTAGCTCAAACCAAAATAAAGTTTTCCGGGATCTCTCTACAGGATTCCAATTCATAAAATCGCCTTTCTATTTTGTCTATTACAGCCGTTTATAAAGCAATGTACGTGAGAGGAATCTTAACGGTAAATATCGTCCCTACTCCCTCTTCACTGTTCACATTGATCGAGCCACGGTGCATTAATATCGCACTCCTAGTTATTGCAAGTCCTAGTCCAGTCCCTCCAATTTCTTTGGAATGTGATTTATCTACCCGATAAAATCGCTCATAAATATGTTGGATGGACTCTTGAGGAATGCCTACCCCAGAATCTGATATCTCAACAGTAAAATATTGATGATCTGCATCGAGTATCACCTTTACCCAACCGCCTTTCACATTGTATTTGATCGCGTTCTCCACAAGATTGGATAATGCTAGCGTCAGTTTCATCTCATCAATCTCCGCGCTTACTGGTCTACGACTCTCAAAAATTAGTTTCACTTCTGCCCGTGTGGCAATTGGCCCTAACCGTTTGAGTAAAAGCTCTAACACTGCATTGATATCCACAGTTTCAACATTCATATCCGCCGAAGTTCTAGTCATCTTTACCAAGGACAACAAATCTGTAATAATCTTGTTCTCTCTGTCTATTTCTTCTGCGATATCGAGCATAAACTCTCGATATAACTCAGCGGGAGCATCTTCCTGTAAAATTAAAGAATCCGCAAGTACCTTCATAGATGCAAGCGGTGTTTTCAGTTCATGAGACACATTCGACACAAACTCCTGCCTAGAATTATCTAGCACTTTCATTCGCCCCATCATCTGATTAAATGCATCGCCAATATGTTCTGTCTCAATGTAATCTGTAACACTGATTTCTTCATCTGTAAATCCGTTTTTTACATCATTGATTGCATCCGTAATTTTCTCAAAAGGTTTTAACATTTTGCGGCTAAGCAGAAGCGCTATGCCAAAGATTACTACCATCGCTAAAATCTCTAATAAAAAAGCCCTACTTTGCAAATACTCATAACCACTGCTAATACTGTCCGTAGAAACACTGGTCAACATTGCCCCAACAACTTGCGCTTTTTCTGGCAATTTTTCTTCGATTGGAACGATAATCTCAATATATCCAGCGTCTTTTAAACTATTGGAAGCTCCATCGCCCTTAAGACACTTAATAATCGATTCGGAAATGATAGTTTTGCCCTCACTGACTCCATAAGTGTCTTTAATAATTTTTAGGCTTCCATTCACAACCAAAACTCTTCCGTCATAGAGATTGGACAGCTGAGAAAGTTCTGCATTGACCACATCACTACTGTTATCTAACATATAATTGTAGGTAATCAAATGGTCTGCAATAATCTTTATCTGTGTCTGTACCTCATTTGTCCTTGTCTCTATCGTATTATCCAAATAGCGCTCCAAAATACCCACATGAAGCACAATACATGGTACGATTCCTGCCGCCATAATAATGCAAAACATTCTTGTCTTTAGACTGCGAAACCCTTCAAATATTTTCTTTTTTTTCATCTTTTTCCAGAGCTTTGCCACTTCTCTCTCCCCAACTTATCTCCACTATTCTGGGACAATCTTCTACGATTACTCAATTATAGATTTTTATAGTAATATCCTACACCCCACTTAGTATGCACATACTTTGGTTCGCTTGGATTTGGCTCAATTTTCTCCCGCAGTCTTCTAATATGGACATCCACTGTTCGCACATCTCCCGGATAATCCTCTCCCCATACTAATTTTAAAAGATTTTCACGACTGTAAACTCTATTAGGATTCAGCACCAATAATTCTAGCACATCAAATTCTTTTGCGGTAAGATTTACTTCTATTCCGTTAATATGAAGTCGTCTTCCCTCACAGTCAAGACGCAAATCTCCTGCTTCCAATATCTGTATTTTCTTCTCCGATACTCCTTTTGCTTTACTACCAGTCCGCCGTATAATCGCTTTAATTCGTGCTTTCACTTCGAGAATATTGAATGGTTTGGTGATATAATCGTCTGCTCCATATTCAAGTCCAAGTATTTTATCCATGTCCTCGCCTTTTGCCGTAAGCATAATGACTGGCACATCCGAAAATTCCCTAATCTGCTGACAAACCTCCAGACCAGTCAGTTTCGGCAACATAATATCGAGCAAAACAAGATCATATTTATTGTTCTTTGCCATTTCCAAGGCTTCTTCTCCATCATATGCACACTCAACTTCCATATCATCTTGCTCCAAGCTAAAACGTAATCCTTTTACAATCAGCTTCTCATCATCCACCACCAAAACCTTCTTACCCATTGTTCTCGAATTTCCCCCTTAAGTCGTTATTTTATCCTTTATCTTAGAAAAAAGGCCCTCTTTTATGCCATCTACTTTTTTAATCTCTTCAATACTACCAAAACTGCCATTTTTCTCACGGTAAGCAACAATCGCTTGCGCTCTGCTTTCACCGATACCTGACACAGTTGTCAGTTCTGCAACAGTAGCTGTATTGATATTTACCAAACTTGACCCCTGCGTTGCTGTTGCAGATGTATTTTCATCCATAGGAAACCGATAAGTTCCCGCTTCTTTTTGTAAGGCCGCCTCCGCCTGTGTCAAAATTACAATCTGCTCACCATCAACGATTTGCCTTGCCATATTGAGGCAATTTTCATCCGCATCAATAGACAATCCGCCCGCTAGCGCAATTGCTTCATACAGTCGACTGCCTTCTTCTAAACAATAGACACCGGGAAGTTCCACTGCTCCACAGACATAGATATAAATCTGCGAGGTTTCCAGTGCAAGTTCCTTCTCTAAAAATGACACTGCTGTCATTTCTTCACTTTGTGTCTCCGTCGTCTTTGTATTGAGCAATGCCATTGTAACCTCATCCTGATTTGACGCACAACCACACAACAAAACACTCTGAAACAACGCAAAAAGAAACACACACAGATATTTTTTATATTTTATTTTTTTCATGGATATCACATACTCCTTTTCAGGCCCCTCTATGCATATCCAATAATTATTCTATGCTAAATCGAAACTGATTACAAGTGCTAATTTTTACATTTCAATGCTATTTTAATATTATCATTTACTTTGTTTTCGTAATATATAAAATCTATACAAAATTTGAACACTAAGTCCTGTCCAAACAGTATCATTTTAATATTATATTACTATTCAGACAATTTAATAAATTGTTTGCAATACAAAAATGCCCTTTCTGCGCAGTCTTGATTTGGTGCATATAAACGAATCGCAGCGCGCACAGCAATTTCTGTTATCCAAAATTTTATACCATCTGTTGCCTGTCCATAGCTTTTCTCTTCAATTGTTTTGATATACTCTGTCTTGACTGTACCATCCTGTTGTTCTTTCTTTGTAGCTACTGCATGCACTGCCGCTGACGCAACACTATTTAATCCCCGAAAATATTTAATAATCTCTTCATAGTTATTGATATAGTTCATAAAACAACGTTTATATTTCACAAGTTCAAGATTTGCAGTCGAAACTGCTTGTAGACAAAGTTTGCACTCTCCATTGACATCTGACGCCTCCATTAAAATGTCCGGGCGTTGATGCAAGATATTTTCAAAATATGCCTTTGCACCAATCGCATCTCTTTTTTTAAAAAATTTTTCCATTTTTGCAATCACTTCACTTGTTTCTTTTTTCTCTCCAATAACAGCAACTCTACACTCAAAAGCCTTATATTGATTTGCAGTCACCCATACATACAACAAAAATTCAGAAATAAACCCAAATACACGCCTGTGGTAATCATCTGCAAAGGAAAGATCAATCCGTTTTTGCAAAGAAAATAATATTGTAAAAAGCCACTCACAATATGCGTCATACAACGCTTTTCGCGCCACCATAATATTGCCAAAATATGTCCTGTTCTGATGCAGTAAACTGACAAACGTGTCATAATATTCTGGAAAAATCTCTAAAATAATACGTCCTGTCTCATCGAGTGTATTGATATTGTGATGTGCGCCAAAGCCATCCCTATAAGAACCTGGCAACTCCAACAATTTTGTTGTAACAATATCATATTTCGATAAAATCTCCTCGTACTCCTCTTCTGTAAAAACATATCCTTCTTCGCTTGTAAGATATCGGCGATAATGGCAAACTCCCACATTTTCAACATCTCTATAATTTTTCCATATCCAATAAACACCAGAAAGCTCCGCATAATAACAGTTTAACGCTGATATATTATCTCCCGTGTCATCTCCTAGATATCCAAAATCTTCTATGGCATTTTTATGTCCAACATGAAGTGGAATATACATAGGGTCATTGGGTACATCAAATAGTTTGTGTGTCATTGCAAAAATTTTAACAGACATTATTTTGTCTCCTTTTTTATCATAAAATCATATATTGCATTATACACTTTTGAAGAGTGTTTGCACAAGGAAGATTTCAAGAATGTATTAAATTTATTAAGGAGGTTTTATATGGAATTTTTCAACAAAGTAGGTTCCTCAATTTCTAACAAAAGCAAAGATGTTGCCAGAAAAGCCAAAGAAATTGCTGAGGTTTCCAATCTAAACAATCAGATCAATGCACAGGAAGATATTATCAACAAGATTTGCCTAGAAATCGGAAAAACAGTTTACAATAAGCGAGACCTTTTTCCCGACACTGAACTCGAAGAAAAATATACAACGGCTTCCAATGCATACGCTGAAATCGCTCGCCTGAAGTCGAAAATAATCTTTGTAAAAGGCGCAAAACAATGTCCTGGTTGTGGGATAGAAGTTCCGCTGACTTCTTCCTTCTGTCCAGATTGTGGTGCTGCTGTACCTGCTCCAGAACCAGAGCCAACTGTGGAAAATATTGTGATACCACCAGATAGTATAATCTACTATCCAAACGACCCTACAAAATAAGAATGTGCTCTAGGTAATCACCTATAAAACAGTTGTAATTAACAAACTGAAAATAACACGACTGCCAAACAGAGTATAAACGAAGACAGCTGTACGGTGGCTTTTCTTTGCTGTCGTACAGCGAATAAAATATTGCAAAGCACTGGTAATACAAACTACACAATAAGATTTTAAACCATTTTGCAATATAAAACACCGAAAAATAGCTTATTTTCGGTGTCTCTTTTATGCACAGACCCATGCAGAGGAAATATACCATTGCATGGGAGGCGCAGCGAGTAAAGAACGTGTTCCCTACTTGATTTTTTTGTTTCCTAGAAATCTCATAGAACTTTCGCTTGTCCTATGATGCGTTCATTTCATTTTTTACAAGTTGATAAGCAGTTGCCGCCAAAGGAACACCCAACAACATACCGCCGATACCAAGTACGCCGCCGCCCACAGTAACAGCAGCAAGTACCCACACCCCTGGCAAGCCAATCGACGAACCGACCACACGCGGATAAATTAAATTGCCTTCTAGTTGTTGTAGTGCCACCAAATATAAGACAAAAATCACTGCCTTAACTGGAGAAACTGTAAAAATCATAAATGCACCAACCACTGCGCCAATATAAGCACCTGCTATAGGAATCAGCGCTGTAAAGCCAACTAGACAACCTATCATTGCTGCATAGGGCAGCTGTAATAGCATCATTCCCCCCATACAAAGCAATCCTAAAATCACTGCCTCTGTACACTGTCCCACAATAAAACTGTGAAATGATTGATTCAACACATTTATAACATAGTAAAACTTTTCTGTCACCTTCTTTGGCAAATATCGCACAAGCAACCGCCGAAACTGGCTACCTAGCTTTTCTTTTCCAAGTAACAGATAAATGGCAAAAACCAAACCAACTGTCAGTGTTACAACTGTCGAAAATACAGACGAAATAATACTTGTTGCAGCGCCCATTACACCGCCAAGACCATTCATTAGAATATTAATAACCTTTGTAAATGTTTCCTGCCAGTCCGTCTCACTGCCTTGAAACAAACTGTTCTCCCCTGACAAAAGCATACTAATTTGCAAGTTATTCTCCATCCAGATTACGATATCGTCTAGCACCCCTGGAAGTTCTTCTAACAAAATTTGCAGACAGCCAATCAGTTCTGGTACAATCATTTGAATAATCAATACCGCAATTAAAAAAATACAAAGAAATGCAAGTATCATACAGATTGGACGACACAACTTCTTTGCCACTTCTTTTTTACATTTTGGTTTCACACAACGTTCCAAAAAGTTCATTGGAATATTGACCACATACGCGATGGCACACCCCCAAAACAGCGGCTTTGCCGCACCAAGCGCAACATTTGCTACTCCGGTAAAAGTAGACCAATAATGTACCACTAAAAATAATAGCACTACTGTAGCACCTGCCCGCAAGCAAGTTTTCCATTTCAATTCCATATTGTTCACCTCATATTCGCGATGCCAAACCAAGCGCATCACAATCTTTGTTATCTAATGTCTACTAACTTTTAACCTAATGTCCAAAACAAATCAACAAAAGCATAGCGGCAACTATAATATTCTGCTAATATCTTTATCGCTATTGACTTTCCAAATGCTATAGTTGACCTACACATCAGTTAATGTATGCAGTTAATCCTGCCTTATCTTCATAGATTTCAGAACATACTGCTTTTTGAATCTTATCATTGCCTAATTTCAAATAGATTCCTATGATAAAAACACCTCCCATAAATCTATTATATGGGAGATGCGCAAAATTAACAAGTAAAAAGTGTATCGACTATTAGTTGACAGATTAAACAATACCAATAACGACAATATAACCACTATTTTTAATAATATTATATTTTCAATGATGCCCATGCGATTTGGAATGTTTGTATTGGTGTCCTTTTCCTGAATTCTCCTCTGTTACATTTTTCCTATTATGTCCCTGACAAGACTTAATTCGGTTCTGAATTTCTCCCATTGACATCCTGTGACAATCCTCCACAGTGATATCGGCATCATACTGTGACAATTCAAGAAAAGCTCGATATTTTCCAAAGGACATTTCATGTTGGTGTGCCTCGTTCATACAGGCTGTATCGCTACTGTAAGTCAGCGCATCCAACGCTTGGAAACTATTATTTGCGTGAATTTGTTCTAGCATCGCATCGGAATGCTCGGAAACCACTGTCACCACAAGTTGCGAATCTCGATTCAAAAAACGACTATAGTAGGCATCCTGCAATAATCGGTCTATGGCTTGTAAATAAGAAATATTTTTCAATGAAACATGTTGAAGAATATCCTGACCATCTGCATTGTAGCCTTTAGCGGAAACTACCCTGTCAAAACGGTTGATTGCAAGCTCAATAGAAGGGTTCACATCAATACTAATATATGATACTGGTCTGCTGTACACAGAATAACCACTCACCCCAGCCAACAAAAAAACACAGATAATAGCCACGGCATACCGCAGAGTGGCGTATGGTTTTTGGTGAAAAATACTGTGGTTTTGTCTCGCCCGCTGCATTTCCAGATACCGCAAGGTATTTTGTTTCATATCCTCTGTTGCTCGTATGTTTTCCATGCTTTTCTGAATTCTATTCTGCGTACTACTCATGACCATTCACCTCCCAACTTTTCCCGCAAGATATCTTTTGCCCTGGAAAGCCATGTATAGACTGTATTCTCTTTTTTTCCAAGAATTTTCGCAATCTCCACTGCTGAATACTCCTCATAATAAAAAAGGTAAATGACATCCCGATATTTTTCAGGAAGTTTTAAGACCGTTTCCAAAATCTCTTTCGACGGATTGTCCAACACTGTGCTCTCCTCGGCCAACACATCGAGCGAAACCCACTTTCTGCGTGATAAAGCGCGCAGCCAATCGGTACAGGCATTGATGGTCACGCGCACAAACCAAGCCTTCTCATGCTCGCTGCTCTCAAAGGAACCTTCGTATAACAAGTATTTCATAAATACATTCTGAAATACATCCTCTGTGTCATACTTGTTTTTGAGATGTACAACACATATTCTCCGCACCATATCTGCATAAGCCTCCATGACACGATTCACATCCTCTGTGCTCTTCAAAAGTTTTCCCCCTCATCTGCCTGCCAACCGCTAGAGCATTCTTCAAATACGCTCTAATCCACCTCTCAATGAGAGACCCTGCCATCTAACAGCAGGGTCTCTCACTTGGGTTAGAATCCTAATGATGATAACCACTATGATGTCCTGTACCACCATAGTAATGGGTCTCTGTATGGTGCACTGTTCCATCACAGTCTACCCCAAAAATACATACACCATCCACATCGCAACTGCCATCAGCGTAACATACAGGAGTAGGGTTTTGTGCAATTGTCCTGTGTCCTCTTCCATGATGTGCAAATGCTACACTTGACGAGCTTCCTGCTACTATTGCCGCCAAAGCTAATACTGCTGCTATTTTCGTTACATTCTTCCGCATGATATTTACCTCCGTTTGGGAAATGTACGCATAAAATTTCTCCTAAAAATTTACGCATATATTTGAATTAATTTCCTGTTTCATAAATAATACGTGCAAATGACAACAATCCTTTCATTATTTTTAAATAATTTTTATATTTTTAAAATCTCACAAATTTAGCTACTGACCCAAAAGTAGCTCTGCCATATAGTTATATTATGGCAGGGATTGCTTATGAACAAGAGAAATAACGATTTAATCCACCGCGCAGTCGTTCCACAATGCTCTGTCGCTCCAGATTCTTAAAACATGCATCCTTCATCATTTCGTCAGTGACATTAAAATAGAATTTCCGCAGATTGCTCTCGAGCTGAATTAACATCACAATATTTTCATAGACATTCAGAATTGGTATCAGATTGTAATTCTGGAAAATAAAACTGATGCGCTGTCTGTGAAACACTGTCAAATCCTTGTCAGAAAACTTCCCCAGTTCAACTTATCTACACGGACATTGCCAAAGGTTAGACAGCCTAAGCCCCCCCAACATGTTGAGCAATGTGGATTTTCCACTGCCAGAAGTCCCAACAATTGCAACAAATTCCCCCTGTTCTACGGAAATATTTACATCGCCAAGCGCCCTCACGATATTCGGCTCACCGCCGTACTATTTTGTCAAATGTGTTGTACTTAAAATATTCATATTGCATCTTTCTTTTATTAATAATCTCATGGAGCTTACATTACAACCCCCTATAATGAACCTGCTAAGCTCATTATAGGGGGTTGATAAAAAGGCACAATGCAAACTGTGTAAACTAACATCTACGAAGTAAAACTTAAGAACAACTCAACAAAGACTAGAACAAATTCCGGTATTTGAGAGACAACTTTAATTTTTATTGAAAAAGTCGCTCCCATTCCCCTTGGGAAAACCCTGGACAAACTCCCTTATCCGTGATGAGCAAAGGACGCTTTACCAACATTCCATCTGTGGACAATAGCTGGTATTGCTCCTCCTCGCTCATTGTGGGCAGCTTATCTTTGAGTGCTTGTTCTTTGTACAAATTTCCACTTGTATTGAAAAAACGCTTTAATGGCAATCCACTCTTTTCATGCCATTGTTTTAGCTCCTCCGCAGTTGGATTTTCTTCTTTAATTGGGCGAACTTCCGCCTCATATCCAGCTTCCTTAACCCAATTTAATGCTTTTTTGCAAGTGGTACATTTTTCATAACACAATATTATTGGTTTCATCACCTTTTCCTCCTAATCATCAATGCCAAACACAAATTCCAACTGGTCTTTCGCAGCATCTAATTTATCATCTAAAACATCCAATTCTCGTTCTAATCTCTTGTACTCGTCTCTTGTCAAAGACTGCCTTTTATAGAGATATTCCAGCTCATCTTCATGCTGGTCGAGTAGGTCGTCAATCTGTTTCTCTTCCTGTTTGAAAGCAAAAAATTGCTCCATATCCTGAGACACTGTTCCACTTGGTACTGCTGCGTTTGCTTTTGTCACAAACGCCTCCACCAAACTGCTTAAATCCGCCATCGTATTGGTTGTTTTTATGTCTGCGGAAACACTCTGCTGGCCTGATGATGTACCACCACTTATGTCAGAGTTTACCGAATTATGATAAGTACCTTCATCATGCTCCGGTATATGACCATTTCCCACATTCGTATTATTTTGAGGTTGCTGATTGTTTCCCACATTCGTATCATTTTGAGGTTGCTGATTGTTTCCCACATTTGTGTCATTTTGAAGTTGTTGACTATTTCCTACATTTGTATTATTTTGAGACTGCTGATTATTGTCTGCATCAGACGGAAACTGTGTACTGTTTGGTGTATTATTGTTTCCTTGACTCTGCATATTTTCATCCGTATTAACATCTGGCACAGCTTGCTCACTGTTGTCAGAAGCAACATCTACCTGGCCTTGCACATCATTTGTTTCGGTGGCATACATTGTTCCTGATGCCAACAGTCGTTCCAAATCTGTTACTTGCTGTTCAAGATGTGCAATCTGTTCTTTCAGTGCCTCTGTCTCCTCACTATTTCCAGCATTTGATTGACACCCTGTCATCATAAACGCAGTTACAATTGCAATTATTGCTATTCTGTTTTTCATCTGATTCCTCCTTATTCTTTAAAATAGCCTCCCAGAGTCTATTTAGGACAAAAAATATTTTACTGTTCTTTAGAATTTGTTGAATATTTTTACGAATTATCTCATTATAACATATCACAGCTAGAAACTGCAATCGAATCCATCGTGTTTCATATGACAAATCCCATAGATTGTTACAATTCACACCAACGTCAGATTTTGCACCAATTTACGAACATTCGGTGTGAATTGCAACAATGGATGCACACAAAATGCCTAAAAACAGGCATTTTGGCACTGGATCCGACACCATGCAGCAAGTGCATGGCGCGGGTGTGAAAC
>BLMC01000026.1 GCA_011959805.1 Lachnospiraceae bacterium
CCCGTGGTCCTGTTTAAGATGGTTCTCCTCCAGATCGTTACGGTATCCTTTCTTGTGGTATAATATAGAGGAATGCTCATGAGATATAAGCTAAATATCAGATTAGCATGATTGCAGGGAAAAATTACAAGCTATATCGGAATTTCAACATTTAAACGAAATAAGTTGTAGAATACGGTATACTTTTACTGAAATAAAGAAATTGGAGATGTATTATATGTCAGGCAACGGAAAGAAAAATATTACAGCTACAATTTTGGAAAAAGTAGCACGTAATTCTGTGAAAGCAGCAGCCGATAGCAGATGTATGTACTGTCTGCATCAGCCAAAGCAACCGACAGGGATCAAGAAGCTTTCTTGATAAGAAAACTACATACGGAAAAAATACTGTCATATGTGTGAGAAAATTTACATATATGGCAGTATTTTTTATTTATCGTTTCAGTAGTTAATTTGTTTTCGATGTATTGAATTTGAAAATATACAATGAACATTTTATGTTGAAAAATATGAATACACACGAATGACATTTTTATTTGAAATTCATGTGTTGTTTCTAAATATGCATTTTCGGATAGGGGCATACTAAACATTTCTATAATAGTAACATGTGGGATAAGAACAGTTATTGATTTATCATACTTTTAAATGTTTATGCAAAATGTTTTTTAAAAGTAGAAATTTGAAAAAATAGGGAAAAATTACTTATAAATTAGGAAAAATGACAAGATAAAAATATAGATAAAAAAATATGATATTTTATAAGAGGTTACAGAACATAACCACAAAATAAAAAAGGAGGAAAAGAGCATGGAAGTGACAACTATGAGTGCAGTACCTTGGGTATGTGCAACAATTTGTGCAGCAGCGTGCTTAGCAGATGGCCCTAGCTTTGCGGTAGATTTGGCAGTGGGTATTTCTACTGCTGCAGCTTTGGATAGCTAAGAACCAGCCTCTTATGGAGAGAATGTCTATGTCTTTTCTCTATAAGAGGCATTCTTTTAATGTATCAGCAGAAAAGGGGATATTGTAAAAGAGAGGTAATATATTGATGGAAAAGCAAAATAAGAGAGGATTTATTTTTAAAACAGATAAAGGTAACTTTTATTTTTATGATGATAAAACGGCATATGTTAGTAGAACAATATCATATAATGAAGAAATCGTCTATGGAACGGAAGATTTTAATTATTTAGAAACAAATGAAGCAGTCATAAATAATATGTTGGAACATTTGGTTACTAAGCAGCTTATATTAAATGTTACCGAAGATTGCAATATGCGATGCAAATATTGTGTATATTCAGGAAACTATACAAATAATAGAGTGCATTCAAATATTTATATGAGTGAAACGATTGCGAAAAAATCTGTAATAAAATATTTAGAACAGTTTAAAATAAAGAGAAAATATAATATATCAAGTCAGCCTATAATTTCATTTTTCGGAGGAGAACCGCTTTTAAATTTTGAGTTAATTAAGAATATAGTTAAATTTGTGAAAGATAATTATGATGGGATGGTTGTGTATACTGTTACTACAAACGGAACCTTACTTAGTAGAGAAATCACAGATTTTTTCGTTGAAAATAATTTTGATCTAACTGTTAGTGTAAATGGTAGCGAACAAGAGCATAATAGGTTACGTGTATTTGGAAATGGATTAGGGAGTTACGATATAATTAAAAAAAATTTAAATTATGTTTTTGAACAATACCCTGATTACTATGCTCAAAAAGTTTATTTCTCTGTGGTATATGACACGGGAACGGATATGGTTGCTTTAGAGAGTTTCTTTACAGAAGAAAAATTGTTTAGGAATAAACTTAGTTCACTCAGTGAGGTAGTATCATCTTTTACGAATTGGTATGCTCAATATGATAAAACAGAAAAGGAAAAATTTATTAGTAATAGAAATAACTTAAAACAAAAATTTTTATCCAAGATATATACAGATGATTCCATAAATCATGTTTTAAGAAAAATGTTTGGTGACATGTTTGTTTTAATATTAAATAGGAGATTTTGTGATAAAGGAAAAATGGAAAAACCTTCTGTACTTCCGTATACTGGAGCTTGTATTCCGGGCACGAAGGTTAGTGTAGGGTGTGATGGTAAACTGTATCTATGCGAAAAGGTTAATTGTGCAAATCCTATAGGAAATGTCGATGAGTGGATAGATTCAAAGTGTATTAAGACTTTATTGGACGAGTATAATAAAGTCGGTGTAAAGTGTATAAATTGTCCAATTCAATCTTTATGTCCTTCGTGTTATCGGCTATTAATGGATGAAAATGGGAGATTGGATATGGATCAGCTCAAAGGTTGCGAAAAAATAATCCAACAATTTATGCAAGGGTTTAGGAATCTGTATTCACTAATGGAAGATGGAAAAGATGTTTACAAAATATTCTTTCCCAAAAAGTAACAAGAGATACAGTCATTATTGTCAATGCCTGACAAATTCCAAAAGGAGGAGATAAAATGTTTTATCTTTTTAGAGAAGATTGTAATATAGTATATGGTGTAAATGGAGCTTGTATATATGATTTGGGAAATGGTAAAATGTATAGCATAAAAAAGAATGAAAGTATTGTTTTGCAAGCTATGCAACAGGGAAAAACGATAAAAGACATATATGAAAAAAATGATCATGCTACGGTTGATATGGTTTGTAAACGCTTAGAAGAGGCGAGTATAGTAACTAAGTCAGAAACCTTTTGCCCTCACGAAGAATATAGAGAAGGCAAGTACAAGACATCTAGATTAGAAAAGGAATATAGAATACATACTTGCTTTTTGGAATTACCTTTTGATTGTATGCAAAGTTGCATTTATTGTGAATCCAATAAATTATTAGGATGTTTTGCATGTTCAAAAGTCAAAAAAAGTTGTACTTTGGATTTTAATTTTTATAGTAATGTAATAAAGGAAATTCTGGGATTAGGGTGTAAAAATTTTGTTTTTTATGGCGGCGATATATTAAGTCACTATTTAGAACTAAAAGAATTAATGGATTTGTTCGATAAGCAAACAAGCATTGGCTTGATTCTGCCAATAAAAGACGATGTAAAAGAAATTTCCAAAGTATTATCTGAAAGAAGTAATGTTTATGTAGTTTTAAATGTAGACTATAATAAAATGGGAAATTATACTTTTCAACAAAGAAAAAATATAAGTTATAATTTTAATGTTTCTTTAGAAGAAGGGAAAAAGGCTTTAAGCGAGCTTTTACAACTTAGGGAAAGGGGTATTAACTATATGATCAGTTTCTTTTCCGATAAAAAAAGTAATTTTAATTATAGCCGCCAATTGCCACAGATCCAAATGGATAAAAAAATGTATAAATTGGTAGAAGAAGTTAATCCATGTTTATTTGGGAAAATTACTATAAAAAGCAATAAAAGAGTATATCCATGTATTAATAGCCGATGTGAGATTGGCGATATTTCTGGAGATATAAAGGAAGGGTTAGAAAACAGTTTTGAAAAATTGATTATGTATTGGGAAAGCTCATATATTAAAAGGACTAATTGCGCTATATGTAAATATGGGAAAAGTTGTGTGGATTGCAGGAGTTATGAAGAAAATTTTGAAAGGGATCTTACGGAAAAGGACTGTAATGGTTATTTGGAAGACTAAAAATAGCAATAAGGAATTTTTAATCTGAAAGTCGTGTAATATTCACTCAAGATAATTGGCTTTGTTATTTGGGTAAATATTATCTGGCTTTTGAGATTATTATACTTAAAAATTGTGTGGGGTATCAATATGATAAGAAGAATATTGGGATTTTTGAAAAAAGAAAAATTGGCAATTATGATTATATTTTTGTTTTCATTAATTATACCTGTCCTTTCCAATATCATACCAGAATTAAATAGCAGGATTGTCAATGCTATAATGCTTAAAGATTTTAATACTATAATAGTTTTGACGATCCTTTTGGTTTGCGCATACACAGGTAAAACCTTTATCAATATCTTAATGCAAAATAAGATTATAAAATTAAATTTGGACATTGTTACGAAACTGAAAATGGAAATTACTTCAAATATAATTAATCAACCAATTTCTTTTCATGATAATATGTCTAGTCAATATATGGTTTCCAGAATTAATGAGGTTGATAATTTTTCTAAACTCTTTTCGACAGAAATCTTTTCATTTCTTACTAATCTTTTTGCTGCGGTCTTTGCACTATTTATGATAGCGCGTCGCAGTGTTGTATTAGCAGTGATAGCTTTTTTGTCTTTACCTATATTCTGGGTTATTTCTAAAAAATTATTTAGCAAAATGAGCGTTCAAATAAATAATTCTTTAGAAGCATCTGCAAAAGCAAATGAAAGTTTGCATACAACACTAATGGGAACTTATGATATTAAGCAATTTAACGAAGAAGACAAATTACTTGATAAAGTATTTGGAGATATGAGGAAGTTAGCTTCAAAATTAGCTTTACAAAATGCAACAGTCAATAAGAGTGGAAATTTGTTAAGTTTGACGACATATGTTGTTCAAACATTATTGTTAGGAGCAGTAGCATTGACAATAGCACAAGATAAATTGGGAGTTGGAGACTATGTAGCATTAGGTCAGTATTTTGGATTATTGTTTGCACCTATAATATCTGTACAAGCAATTAATATAAGCATTAAACCAGCATTAGTTGCAATGAAAAGAATAGATGAATTTGTACAGAAAGAAGAAAAGAAGCGAGATAAAAAGATTAAACAAATTTTAGAGATAGAAATATGTGATTTGAGCTTTTCCTATAACAATCAAAAACAGGTATTAAATGATGTCTCTTTTAAAATACAAAAAGGAGAAAAAATCACTATTACTGGTAGTAATGGAAGCGGAAAAACAACATTGGTAAAAATATTGTGTGGATTTTATCCTGATTATAATGGAAAGGTTTTACTTAATGGGATTGAGGCAAAAGAAATATCTGAAAAGTGTTTAAGGAATCATATTGCAATGTTATCCCAAAAATCATATCTTTTTAATACTTCAATATTGGAAAACATTCGAATGGCAAATAGAGAAGTTAATGATGAGGAATTTACAAGAAGGATAGATCATTGGAAAAAAATAGGTTTGCTTGATAATCTGAATTTAGAAGAAAATGTAATTGAAAATGGTAAACAATTATCAGGAGGTCAAATTCAAAGAATCGCTTTAGCAAGGGTATTGCATAGAAAAGCAGATGTTTATATTTTTGATGAATTTTCTAATTCTTTAGATGATAGTACAAAACAGCTAATTAGAGATGTAGTGGATAGTGAATTTAAGGATAAAATTTGTATATTTATAGTACATGATAATTTGCTGGATGATTTGATGACATATAAATATCAACTTTGACTTTATTCCATTAAGTAGAGATATTGAATGATATTCTATAAATATGTTTCCCTTTTTACAATGTATTGACTATTTTTAACAAGTGTGATATAGTCATATTATACAGTAGTACAGTAGGGGATGCATATGCAGATTATTATAAAAGATACAAGTGGTATGGCAATATATGAACAAATAAAGGAACAAATAAAGAATGCAATTTTGAATGAAGAATTAAAAGAGGGTGATGTATTGCCCTCTTTAAGAAGGTTGGCAAGTGATTTACATATTAGTATTTTAACAGTTCAAAGAGCTTATATGGAATTGGAAAATGATGGGTATATAACAAATGTTCAGGGAAAAGGATGCTATATTTCCCAAAAAAGTAATGAATTGGTTAAGACACACTTATTATATGATGTTGAAGAAAACTTTAGATTGGCAATTGATAGTGCTTGCAAAGCAGGGTGTGAAATAGAAGCATTACATAATCTTTTGGATCAGGTATGGACTCAAGCCAACAAATAGGAGGATTGATATGTTGTATAAGCAAGTTGCAGAGGAAGTTTTCTTTGATATTTTATCAGGGAAATATAAGCCAGGGGAACAGTTGCCAAGTGTAAGAAAATTGGCTGATTTTTATCAGGTAAATGTAAATACTGTACAACGAAGTATTAGCGAATTGAAAATGTCGGGCTTGGTTATAAAAAGGAAAATGTGTAACTATGTTGTGCAAGAAAGCGAAATTATAGAAGATGTAAAAACTAATTATATAAAAAAAATAGAGAATGATTACTTTAGAGTAAAAGAAAGGATTGGGATTAAATGGTGAATGAGAAAAATGTTTTAAAAGTAAAGAATGTTGAAAAAACTTATTCAGATTTTAAGCTGAATGATATAAGTTTTTCTCTGCCGGAAGGTTATATAATGGGACTGGTTGGACCAAATGGAGCTGGAAAAACAACAATCATTAAAATGATATTGGATTTAATCAATAAAGAATCTGGTGAAATAGCTGTTTTTGGTAAGGATAATAAAAAGCATAGAACAGAAATACTGCAAAACATAGGAGTAGTTTTTGACACTCATTGTTTTATGGATGAATGGAAGGCAAAAGAGATAAATCAAATATATAAATGGTTTTATCCTCAGTGGAATGGATTCAAATTTGAGAAATACTTAGAAAAGTTTGAAATAAGTAAAAAGAAGTGCATAAAAGATATGTCAAAAGGGATGCAAATGAAGTTAATGATTGCATGTGCATTGTCTTATAATGCAAAGTTCCTGATTTTGGATGAACCTACTAGTGGATTAGATCCAATTGCAAGAGATGAATTAATTGATATACTAGGGAAATATGTAGAAGATGGAGAACATAGTGTTTTATTTTCTACGCATATTACAGAAGATTTGGAAAAAATTGCCGATTATATAACCTATCTTTATAAAGGAAATCTCATTTATTCAGGAGATAAGATGGGTTTCTTGGAAAAATATTTGAAAGTGAAGGGTGATTATTCGGTTTTGACTGCAGAGATGAGGGAAGCTGTCATAGGCATTCGACATTATGGGGAAAGTTTTGAAGGAATGATAGAAATAAATAAAAAAGATTTGTTTAACGACTTCTATACGGAAGCAGTAACTATTGAAGATGTTGTAGTGTTTATGGGAAGGAAAAATTATGAAGGTCATTTGGAGTGTAATTAAGTTAGATTTTATATGCATTAAAAAGTATTTTAAACTGTACTTTTATTTATTATGTGTCGCAATTGCTTTTGCATTATTTTCTAAAAATTTAATGTTGAGTACAATAACTATGATGATGTTGATCTCTGTTAGAGGAGTCAGTCTTATATACGAAGTGCAAGATAAATACAATAATGATAAATTATATAACTATTTACCTTTAACCCATGTGCAGATTGTGGTTGGTAGATATATAAGCACATCGTTAGTCGGTTTGTTTGTTTTAGTTCTATATTTGATTTTACAAAGTATGATACTTGTCTCATTAGGTCAAACAATGGATGCCGGGGAGGTTCTTCTAAGTTTTGCGTTAGGTTGCTTGCTAATGTATTCGAGCGTTGTAATACAGATTCCTATTTTTTATGGATTAGGTGCTATATCAGCAAAGCCTTTTTGCTTTTTGCCTATAATTTTTTATAGTATGCTTGTGTATATAATAAATGAAACGGTGTGGTTTAGCAACTTAAATAAAGCACTATTCTGTTTCTTAATCTGTTGCGTTGTCATAGTAATGTTAGTATTGTCAATTAAAGTATCACTTAAAATATATAGAAGGAAAGAATTTTAAATATGGAAAAGAGGTGAGATATGTGAAAAAACAAATAATAATGAAGATCTTTAGATATGGAGGATTGCTCCTTGCTGTTGGAGGAGCAGTTTTGTGGTATGCACATTTAATACCTAAATCTGTTCAATTAGGAACTTTTGTAGTTGGCATTTTGTGCTTTATAATTGGAAGTGCTGGATTGAAAAAATAGGTGTTTGGGTTTTTAACTGCAAATTGAATTGATATTAAGAAATCGGATTTAAGTATAAGACTTATTATCCGATTTTTTAATGTTATTTTTAGATATTTAAATACATGCTACATGTCATATTAGGGATTTTATTAATATATTTTGATCAGCAAAATAAGTATTTTAGGATTGTTATTTTTAATGATTATTTGGTGGTATGTAGTCTAATAAATCTGAAATGGAACAATTTAATGTGTGGCATATCCATACAAGCACTTCCGTATCTAGCCAAGTAATAGTATTATTGATATATCCATTTAGTTGAGAACGTTGAATTTCTGCTTTCTAGCAGAATTTGTTTTTGCTTAAACTGGACTCTTTTAGTAGCTGTCCTAAGTGATATTTTAATACTTCCGTTTTGGTTTATTTTCTACTTCCTTGTTGAATGGTGTCATAATAAGCAGGCACAAATTGTTTGACTAATTAAGTATACATTAGTTACAATTTACTTATCAGTTATAGAATATTATGGATAAGAAATTATATCATAAGAAAGGAGAGAAACGAATGAATGAACCGCTAAAGAGGCAATTAAGAAAATTGCTAAAAGAGAAGGAAAAAGTGAAATTAGAGAGGAAATGGAGCAAGATATTATGATTGGTTTCCAGAACAAGGAAACAAGAAATATTCTAAAGAATTGAAACAGCAAGCGGTTTTGGATTATTTAGCAGGTCGTGGTTCTCAGAATGATATCTGTAAAAAATATGGAATTCGTTCAAAAGCTAAGTTATAAACCTGGATAAAGAAGTATAATGGTCATGAAGAGTTAAAATCTTCTGGAACAGGAGGAACCACTATCATGACCAAAGGAAGAAAAATCACTTTTGAAGAACGAGTCGAAATAGTACAGTATTGCATCGCACATGACCACAATTATGCCAAAACAGCAGAAAAATATCAGGTATCTTATCAACAGGCACGTAGTTATACGATTAAATATGAATCCGGCGGAGTAGAAGCTTTAAGAGATAATCGCGGAAAACGAAAAAATCCTGATGAAATGGATGAGGTGGAAAAGCTGCGTGCCGAAGTTAAAATTTTAAGGGCAGAGAAAGAACGTGCTGAAATGGAGGTTTCTTTCCTAAAAAAACTCGAGGAGATAGAGAGGAGGTGGGACTAAGCCTGATCCGTCATGAATATATATACCAGGCAATCAAAGAAGAACACGAGGAGAATCATTATCCTATTTGTCATAGTGTATATTTTTGTGTATCTATTAGTTTTGATAATTAAAACTTATTTAGATTTATTTTTGAAAACTATATATATGAGATAGGCTATCTTGGGGTATATGTTCTGTGAAAAAGAATATATAATTTAAAAATATATTATACTACAGGGAGAGCCGAAAAAATTAGTTTATCTGAGTATTTAAATTAAAAGTCGGAAACAGAATAGCTTTCTATACTAGAATGAATAAAAAATGCTTAGATAGTAGGAGCAGAGAACAGAATTTGCTATATATGTTAAAGAAAATGGCGAAAGGAGTAGACAAATTATTGTAAGAATAAATTTTGACACCATATAAATAAGTGTAACTAGTGAAAAAAGTCAAAAACAGGAAAGAATATCCTATTTTTGACTTTTTTTCATTCAGAAAATTAATGTCTGTTATGAATACAAATTAAATAGAAATATTTTTTTGGATTTTTCAACATAAAAAATCGTGTTTCTTACAAGGTGGAAGCAAAAGACTAAAAAACAGTTATAATTTTTATAGATATTAAGAGATATGTTAAATAAAGAGGAAAAATAAAATGAAAACCATTAATTATATAAGACAAGTATCAATAAGCGAATTAAAAAAAAGAAAAAAATCTGTGTTTACCCTTATAATGATTCATTTTACTACTATGATATTATCTGTTTTATTACCACTTTTGAATGGAAACTTTTTAGACTTGTTGATATCTGACATAGCTGTGGTGGAATTGCTGAGATATGCTTTAATAATAATAGTAATTGGAATAATAAGTTCTTTATTTGCTTATATTTATAATGTATTGAGTATTAGATTAAAAAATAGAATTGCATTTGAGATTAATTTAAATGTTATTAATCATATGCATAAAATTGGATTGAGAAAATTTGAAGAGTATAATATTTCCTATTTAAATCAAAGGGTTAATGCTGATGCAACAACAATATCTGATTTTTTCTTTGATAATTTTCTTGTCATTGCTATGAATGTTATTCAATTCTTTGTACTAATTTATATTTTAGTTAGAATAAAGATTATATTTTTTTTGATTATTCTGCTATTTATACCTATCTATATTTTTTTATATGCTTGGTTAAAAAAACCATTATATTCAAATGGTTCAAAGTACAAGGAAGAACAAAATATTTTTTTTGATAAATTAAATGAGCAGTTTGAATTAAATAAAGAAATTAAGATTCATTCTGATATTGAAACGCAAGAAATTGATGTTAGAAAGCAGTATGAATATTTTGTACACTCGCTAATTAAGCTAACAAAAATTTCTAGTCTATTTAATTCACTTGACGGAATAATTTGTTTAGTTTTTCAAGCCATTTCTCTTTTAGTAGGAGGGTTAATGGTTATTGAAAATTGGATTACATTAGGGGAATACAGCATTTTGAGTTTATACTTTACAAATATTTTGGGTATTATTAAATATTTCTTTAGCTTTGGAAAAACTTATCAGGACTTTAAGATTTCAGTAAATAGGATGAATGATTTATTGTTAATTCAAGAGGAATGTGATGGAAAAAATAATATAAATAATTTCAATAGTATTACTGTAACTTATAACAATAAAAAATATAAATTTGAAAAAGGGAAATTAAATATTATCTGTGGAAAAAACGGAATAGGAAAAACTACTTTGTTATATATATTGACGGGCATATTACAAAATCCAGAATCGCAAGTTTGTTTTGAGGATACACCTAGCAGTGTAATAAATATGTATGAAATAAGAAAAAAGAATGTGTCCTTTATGGTGCAAAATGAAAAAACAGGAAATGTAAAAGTAAAGGATTATTTATATAGAAGTTTAGAAATAAATTCAAAGGAAGAACTGGAAAAAATAATTGATGAAAAGAATCTTAGATATGTATTTTGCAACGCTAGATTTAATTTATATGATTATTTAGGAAAGTCCCTTGGAGGAATATCGGATGGTGAGCGACAAATTATCATTTTGTTTAAAACATTAGCTAAAGAGTGTAACGCATTATTGTTAGATGAACCCTCATCAAATTTAAGTCTTTCTTTTACGGCTCAAATAATTGATTATTTGAAAAGTATTATGGATAAAAAAATTGTAGTTATTGTATCTCATGAAAATGCGTTTATTGAAAACGCTGATTATGTTATTGAAGTTATTTAAGATGTAAAAGTTATTTTTACATAATATTAAGCAGAAAGGAGGAAAATCTATGAGTGTAATGTCTAATTATGAAAAGCCAAGTGTTCAGGTTGATGGAGCTGAACCACGTGGTGTGCTGATAGTACCGGCAACAGTAGCGATCAATGCAAATGTTGGACTAAATGCAAATGCTATTTTAAATGCAAATGTTTATACAAATGCGAATGCTAATTTAGTAGCAAATGCAAATGGTGCGGTTAATGCAAATATTGGCGCTAACTGGAACTACACAGATTCATCCGCGTAAAAAGTTGTACAACTTGGTGCTTTGAAAAAAGCACCAAGCATTTAAAATCATAAAAGGTAGAAAGGAGAAATCTATGGAAAGAGTTTTTGACAGTAGTTTATCAACAAATTATTCTGTTATGAAAAATTTGTCAGGACCAGTTACTGTGTCATTTGATATAACGACAAAATGTAATTTAAGATGTCTTCATTGTTATAATAATAGTGGAGCAAATCCAGCACCAGAAGCATCAGATGAAGAAATACTAAAGATTGCAAAACAAATTGCAGATTTGCATCCTTATAATGTTTGTTTGTGCGGAGGAGAAACACTATGTAGAAAAAATATACTAGATATAATGGATGTTTTGCGTGGGAATGTTGGAAGAATAAGCATGGTCTCTAACGGTTTTGCTTTAAAAAAAGAGGTGGCTAAAGAGCTAATTGAACATGGATTGGATCATATTCAAATTAGTTTGGATGGAACAAATAAGTTTCAGCATGATACTTTTCGGGGGATGCAGGGTTCTTTTGAACAGGCAGTAAAAGCAATAGGATATTTAAAAGAGTATAAAATATCAAGAATTGCAACATCTTTAGTTCCCAATAAACTGAATTACAAGTCAGTAAAAGAATATATGAATTTATGTTATAGTCTGGGTGTGGATAATGTCAGAATGATGCCTTTTATTCCATCTGGGAGAGGGAAAACGGTAGGTAGAAACTTAATGTTATCCGATTTGGATTACTTTTACTTTTTGCGTGATGTCGAAGAAGAATGCTACATATATGCTGGAAAAATGGAAATTGAATGGGGAGATCCTCTGGACCATATGCGAAGAATGCCATTCAATGCATATAACGGCTTGCGAACATATTGCATGGAAGTAAAAGCTAATGCAGATATAACAGTAACAACATATTTGCCAATTGTTGTAGGGAATTGTCATGAACATTCCCTAAAAGAATACTGGGATAAAGGATATTGTTGTATATGGAATGACAAGCGAGTGGTTGAGCAAGTTGACAAAATCCAAAATATATATGATTTTGATTCATTTGAACCGGCTCCTTATTCGGGTGAAAAAATATATTATGATATAATTGGAGGTAAAATATGAGATACAAATTTAATGAAGGCAGTTATACAGTAAGAAAAGAAGAAAATGATACAATTTCACTGATGATAAAGAAAACAAATCAAATAATTTATTTAAATAGTGCTGCAAGAAAAATTTTGTTTGATCCGAATAAGACAGGAGATTTGGACAAGTTTGTACAAACTTTGAATGTGGAAGATAAGGAGCAAGCATATAAAGATTATGAAGAGCTTTTATATCAGTTGGAATGTTTTGAATTGGTAAAAATTGAAAAGGAAGAACAAGAAAGTATTTTGGGCTGTAAAATTGCGGGAGAAAAAGATTATAATGAAATAGCTCGATTCATAACTGCAAATATAAAAAATCAGTTTAGCTATTCAAATGTTGTAAATATGAAATATTATAATCCAATAAGTATTCGCACTAGACAATTCAATAATAATGAGTATAATATTTTATATTTTTCGGAAGGTAAAATTATTGCAGATTTAGTAGTAGCTTTACCTCCTAAGACATCAGGGTTTGTTGTTGTTTATTTTAATGCTGTATTTTTCAGCAAAGAATTAAATGAAAGTGACAGTAAGAGAGTACTCAAAGAATTACTTGAATATGCAAGTAAATTATTTGAAAAAAATTTCTGCAAACTTAGATTTCATTATTTTAATGAAATGCAAAATTGGTTGCTTGATACTTTGGAAAATATGGGATTTAACAAGGTATGTACTTTTGAAAAGGAATTACGTGAAGATAAAGCATTGACAGTTTACGATAAATTCTTTGATAAAAACAGTTAATTCAATTAGTAAAAATGAAAATTATGTGAAAATGGTAGGAGGTATCGAGAAAGACATGATAAATTACAATAGACAATATACAAATAATTTATCTGAAATATTAAATCGTATTAACTATGTATTTGTGTTGAAAAATATTAGAGGCAGTTCTGATTTTTTTGATCCTTGGTATAATTTTGACATGATGGAAAAATTACTGAATACATTAGATATAAGATATAAGAATGCATTCAGGCTCTTGTATTTAGGGCAAAGGGTTCCGTATAGAGATTTAGTTGAAGAATTGAGTGAAGAGCAAATTGATAGCATGATAAAGGCTAAAATTTGGATAATGGATTCAGGCTATGTAAAAACTAATAATCTTGTGGTCTTAGTTTATGAAGGACTAAAAATATTAACAGAAATTAACCCTTGGTATTCAACATGCATAAAGAATAACACTGATGTCTATATTGGCATTGATAGTTTACGATTAGCAGAAAACATTCATTTTAAAAAGGATGCAATAGTACTTGATTTATGTAGTGGTACGGGGATTCAAGGTATAATTGCAGCAAGGTCTGCCCAAAAAGTCGTCTCCGTAGAAATAAATGAGAAAGCGGCATCTGTAACGCAGTTTAATATAGCATTGAATGGGTTAGAAAATATTATTGAACTTCGTAAAGGAAATTTGTATGATGTTTTGGATGATGAAAAGTTTGATTATATATATGCGAATCCGCCTTTTATACCAATGATTTCGGACGTAAATTATCCGATTTGCGGAGCTGGTGGAGAAGATGGGTTAATGATTTTGAATAATATATTCGAACGATTAAACATATATTTAAAAGTCGGAGGAGAGGCTATCGTTTTTTGCCAGTGTTTGGGTGATGAAAAGAAGATTTTTTTTAATGAAAAAGTTAAAGATCTGTGCGAAAGAAATAATCAAGACGTGCTTTGTTTAATGCAGGATAGAATTCCTTTGGAATATCAATTACGAACTTTGACTTCTTTGACGAAACTGTTTAATGCAGATTTTGATGAAAGCAATTTTGAAAGAAAAATGTCCAAAATCTATAATAAACTTAATGCAAAATATTTATACAGTATTTTGTATCAGATAAAGCAAAAACAAAATGGAGGAGGTGAGTTGTCGCTCTTGCAGTTTGAGAGTAAGTGGGATGCAAATAGTCATGCAAAAGAAAATAAGGCGGTCAATATCGTTACTGATAATGAAAGCTATGTGATAAGTGACTTAAGTATGAAAAGAATTGGCTATATTGATCAAGAGGCATTTGATATATATAGCTTGTTAAAAAATGATAAATCAGTTAGCGATATAACAAATGAGTTATATGATAAATACAAGCAGAAGTCTAAATACAGTAGATTTGGAAAACCAAGCTTTTTATGTGCTGTATTGGATAATTGCTTAAGAATGGAACAATTGGGGCTGATTCATAGAGTATAAAAGTGGTTTGATGATGAAAACATATGATATAGGTAAAAAGTATAAAAAATGATAATTAAACAAAAGGTCAATAGCTATTTCAAAAAAAATTTAAATAACTATTGACTTTTTTATAGGGATAAATATAATCTATTTAAGAAAAATTTTAAATATCATAGGGGGTGACATATTGGCTTTGCATGAAATCTTAGATGCAGTAGCGGATGATAATAGAAGAAAAATTATGATTAAACTTAAAGGAGGGAAAATTAATTCAGGAGATTTGGCGAAAGAGTTAAACATGACGCCACAAGCACTTTCATATCATCTGGCAAAGCTTAAGAAAGCTGATTTGATTTACGAAACACGTTATAAGAACTACATTTATTACGAATTGAATTTATCTGTGCTTGATGAAGTAATCATTTGGTTTAAAGGAATACAAGGAGAAGAAAAGTAAAAAGGATAAAATTTATTTTTACTTAAGAAGAAAGGAAAACGGTAACTTATTATACTATGAGAGATGATGAAAGGAATGATCAAATATGAAAAAAATGAAAATGATTTATAACACGCTTATGCTTATACCGATAGCTGTAACACTAATTGGCTTGCATTATCTGCCTGAAAGAATTCCTACACATTATAATCTGGCAAATCAAGCGGATAGATGGGGGAGCAAATATGAACTTTTGGCGTTTCCTATTTTGGTTGTTTTTTTTGGGATCTTTATGCGTGTACTTGCAAATTATCATAAAAATCAGGAAAAATTCGGTTCAAATAATGAGAGGATATGTTTTATTTCAGGTATTATATGCATGATTACTTTTAGTTTTTTGAATTATTATTTCTTGTATGTAGGGAGTAAAAGTATTGAGAACATTTCGATACTTGCTATTGATTTAGAGCAATTTGTTTTTGCAATGTTAGGAATTGTTCTGATAATTATAGGCAATATTTTACCAAAAATAAAAATGAATTCGGTTACTGGACTTAGAACCCGCTGGAGCATGAAAAATGAAGTAACTTGGAAAAAAAGCCAATTCTTTGGGGGAGTATCTTTTTTAATAACAGGATTTATTATAGTTATAATTAGCTTTATAACGAAAGGAATAAAATGTATGATTCTTTCTTTAGTAATTTTTGGCACTGCAATAATTATAGATATTTTTTACACTTATTGGATTGCTAAAAAAAACAATTAAATGGGACAATAGCAAAAGAATATGGAAAAGACAATGTGATTCCGACGATCAAGTAATACAAGAGAGAAGATAAAAATAATATCTTGTAGTGTTAAATATAATCAGGTTTTAAACCATATCCATTTAGTTTAAAATCTTTTTTTATGCTGGTTTATGTGTTAAGGGTGACGTATATCGGTTATAAATAGCAGATATATTTGTTGCAGTTTTATTAATGAAGGTTGTGAAAAGGTATGAAGAGTAGTATTTCATCAAATTTACATTTATGGCAGTCACTCTCCAGAATCATGCGATTCATGACATCATACAAATATCCAAACCCTATAGAGGCCTGGGCTTTGTCCCTTTCTTGCTGGAAGTTCCGAATTCTTCCAGGGTTTCCTTGTAGTAGGGATATTGATCCCTGATCCGTCCGCGGCAAGGACTAAATATCCGTGAAAGGTAGAAAATCCAGGTTCTGCATAAAAGTTTCTGCTATGATGGCGGTAAAGTTTATAAAAAGCCAGTGGATTAAGTTTTATGCGCTGTTTCAGATAGCCAGGTTTTGATATTTCCAATCCAGGATGTGCAGTTTTCATATAATTCGTTCCAGACGCAATGTGATACCCTTTCGGTTCAGCATGGTAAACAGAAGGTCTGTGAAAGGCGTTTTTGGGTTTCTTATAAAAGAGAACGGATTGCCATTTCTACAAAAATTCTGAAATTCAGCCTGATGGATCAAACTGATATCACAACAGGATCGTTTTTGAGAATTATTCATAAAATCACCTGCCTTAGGGAGTACGAAGAATATCAGTTTTCTATTTCAATTTTACAGCATAATACAGAAAAAAGGAACCTTTTACAATTTACAATATAAAAGATTCCTTAAGTTAATCACATTGAGATAATGCTGACTTTTTTGACAGTTTGAGCGTGAAATCAACTATTTCACACATCCTGATTTGTACGCCCGCAAAAGCAGACAGATGGGAGTTAGTGTAAAAAGTGTTGTGCTGATAGAATAACAATGCTATTTGCAAGTTTTTCATTTAATTGATATGCAAAAGTAATTTTGCCCGAATCATTTGGACCTATCATAACAATTGGGAAGTCCGCTGACAGGCGGAGGGTTGCTTAAAGCCTTCTTAGCGCCATAAAGTGAATTCCCGCTAGTTAGTCAAGAGCGATTTATAGGAAATTCATTTGTATTTATGCTTGGCATACGATATAATAAAATCATATATTTGGTGAATCAGGTGGAAAATATGAATGTTGATGTCTATAATAAAGTAAAAGAATTGGCTGATAAATATGCGGAAGAACTAAAAAATCAAGTTGATTTACGCATTGAAGAAATGAAATTAGATGATACTTCACATTATTTGTTGTATAGAGTTCTGGGTGTAACAAATGAGGAAGGAAATTTAATTGATCTATATCAGAATAAAGGGCGGTTCTTATATAAATATGCGGGGGCATTTTTAGAAGAAGCGGCGGTTTTATGTATTAAATATAAATATGCTTATGCTTCTAAAGTGAAAATTCAAAATACGTTAGGCATTAGACCTAAAACATTTGAGATTGATTGCTTAGTTGATAATTTGGCACATGAAATAAAATGGAGAGATGCTACAACTGATGGGGATCATATTACAAAAGAGCATACGAGAGTAAAAGTTATTAGCGATAAAGGCTATATTCCTATAAGAGTGATGTTTTATTACCCACAGCGCACTCAAGCACAGAGAATACAAGATACATTGAAAACATTGTATCAAGGGATTGGTGGCAAGTATTATTATGGGGACGTAGCCTGGAGGTATATTGAAGAGTTTACAGGGATTAATTTACTTGAGATACTTGAATGTATTGCACAATCGAGGGAGTGAGGGTATAAGTGATAATTTGTGATGATTGTCTAAACGTATTAAAAAAAATAGAAGATAATACTATTGATATGGTATATTTAGATCCACCCTTTTTTTCTCAAAAGATTCAGTGCATGAAAGATTCCAGTGGAATTGAGTATAGGTTTTCTGATATTTGGAATACAAGAGGTGAGTATCTTGAATATATAAGAATTCGTATTAAAGAAATAAAAAGGGTATTAAAGAAAACAGGAAGTGTTTTTTTGCATTGTGATGATTCTGCTTCACATTACTTGCGGATGATTTTAGATGATGAGTTTGGAGAAAGCAATTTTAGGAGTGAAATTATTTGGACATATAAAAGATGGTCTAACGCAAGAAAAGGATTACTTCCTGGTCATCAAACTATATTCTTTTATTCTAAAACTAGTAATTTTAAGTTTAATATAATTTATAAGAAATATTCGCCTACTACTAATATAGATCAAATTCTACAAGAGAGAGTACGAAATAGTGAGGGAAAAGCGAGTTATAAGTATGATAAAAAGGGAAATGTTGTAATAGCTAAAGAGAAGAAAGGAGTGCCTATGTCAGATGTATGGGAAATTCCCTTTTTAAATCCGAAAGCGAAAGAAAGAACTGGCTATCCCACACAAAAACCGATAGAATTGCTTGAAAGGATAATTCAAATAAGTACGGATGAAGGAGACTCTGTTTTAGATCCATTTTGCGGAAGTGGCACTACATTGGTAGCGGCGAAAATATTAAATAGAAATTTTATAGGAGTTGATAAAAATTCTAGTGCTATTGAGTTATGCAATCGAAGATTAGCTGCACCAATTAAGACTGTGTCCAGATTGTTACAAGTTGGGGTGGATGCATATAGAACTAAAACTGATGAAGAATTAGCAATATTAAATATGCTGGGATGTGACGTGGTACAGAGGAATAAGGGAATAGATGGATTTCTAAAAAAATTCTATTTAGGCGCACCCGTCGCTATAAAAATACAAAAGTCACATGAAAGCTTTTCAAAGGCAATTAGTTTACTTAATAATGCTGGAAAAAGGAAAAAGTGTAGTTTTACTGTGATGATTCGAACATCCGAAGACCTAGTGGACAGTGAGATACCAATACCATCAAATATGATAGTGATTGATGGACTTGATTTGCAATTGAATGCGAGTTTATTAAAGGGATTAAATAATATATAACAAGAGATTGATGCGAGGATAAAAAAGAGAATTTGAGGAGAATTTATGAAGAATATAATAGAATTTCCCAAAGTTTTTATCTCATATGCGTGCGGGACGAAAGATTATCAGGCCAAAGTTCTTTCTTTTGCAACAAATTTAATAAATGATGGTATTGATGTTGTATTAGATCAGTGGTCACTAAAAGAAGAAAATGATACATACGCATTTATGAAATAAAGTGTTACAGGCTCAACAATAACAAATGTATTGGTATATCGATGCAGAACTAGCTATACAGACATTAAAAATAGCATTGGAAAAACCCACTATCCTAAAAACCTGCTACTGCACAGTGACTAGGGTTCTATACCTCACAGGCATTTACAGACTACTGTAAAGAAAAAGGAGTGAAACAAAGTATGAGCAAAACGGGGTGTTCTTACGATAACGCTCCAATGGAAAAAAGAACACAAAGATAATTACTAACAATTTTTTCCTTATGAGTGTTACAAAAAAGCTGGACCATTTCATTTTGAATTGTGTGGATGTTGCAATAGAAAAAACAGAACAGGTTGCTGTAGTTGAGAAGCAGTACCAGACGGATAAGGTAGAACAGAAGACAGCAGGTATTGGCAATGTGGAGGCTGTAAATTTAGTTGAACTTGCAGTAGTAAGTAGTAGCAGAGTTGGAGTTCTAGTATGGGGCAGAGGTTTTTAAACCATACTAAAAAGAAAAGTCCTCTTGAATTGAACTAAGGTTTGATTCAAGAGGACTTTTTTGGATTTAGTGGTCGTTTTCTGCAAAAACATGTTATTTTCTGCAAGGGTGGTTGTTTTTGATGATGGTATAACTTACAATTTAACAAAGTAATTTCATAAGCTCTAATGTGAAATTATTTCTGTGTACAAACAACAATAACTAAGGAGGTAAAATGTATGGAACAGAACAAGAATTTTGAGAATGAAAATGAGGAAGTAAAGGCAGATTTCGAAGAGGTGAAATTGACGGATTGTGATGTGCCGATTAATTGTCCATTTGGACTTGATCTAGCAGAAGATGCATTTCCGGATCATCACTAAAATGAAAGTTAATACCTTATTTCTTTTGTAAATCAACACTTGAGTAACAAGGGAATGATTGAAAAGGCAAGATAAGCTGTATGGTAAGAATTGTTAGGTACATAGAATTTTGCCATACAGCTTTTTTGTGGAACATTAATGCTACGATTGAGGATAGGAAGAATTGTTAATGTTAACTGAAAATATAATGTTATTTAAAACGCATAACAGATATATAATGATTGATAATTTTACTTTTAATATTTTTTTACTGAATGAAACAACTTTTAAAATCCTGGAAGCCTTAAAAAGAGGATTAAATAAAGGTGAAGTTGAAAAAGTATTTGGAAAAAATAATGTAAGTAAAGTTTGTGATTACATAAATGATTTAAAAGAAAAGAAGGCAATATATGATCTTAAAGAAGATTTCTATAATAGTAAAAAGATAGTAGAAGGTATTATTCCTAGGCAGCCAGAATTATTGGAGGCTGTATTTATGCTTGTACAATGCTGTAATATGCAGTGTAAGTATTGTTATGGGAATAGCGGTCAGTTTGGAAATAAAAGTGTCATGAGTAAGGAAATGGCAAAAAAGTATTTTGAATATTTTTTAAAAAGTTGTGAAGAGCATTCTCGCCAAAAAGTTAAATTTTTAGGTGGTGAACCATTATTAAATTTTGATATTATGAAATATATTATAGAGCTGTGGGAGCAATGGAAAAGCTCATTCTTAGGAAGAGATTTATCATTTTCATTTACTACAAATGGAACACTTTTTACTCCTGAAATAGTTCAATATATTAAGGAAAAGAAAATAGGTGTTACAATTAGTTTAGATGGGCCTGAGAATATACAGAATAGTATGAGAAAATTCCATGATGGAAGTTTCACTTACAATGCTGTAATGAGAGGAATAGATTTACTTGAAAAATATGAAGTATTTTTTACAATTAGGGCGACTGTAACAAGCAATGAAAACTTGGATGAATTATACCAATATTTTGAGGAAAAAAATTTTAGTATTGTGCATATTATACCTGTTGATTATCCAATGAAAGCAAAAGTTGAGGACTACCAATGGGATTTAAAACAATATGGAGATTATGTTAATAGAGAAATGAATTTGCTCACAGAAGGTTGTGATGAGATTAGCGCTGGTAATAATAATACATTTAAAGCAAGGCAGATGAAGATTATATATAATGATATTAATTTTAGAAATAAAACATTTCCCTTTAAGTGTAGTGCTGGATGGTGGAGCGCTGTTTTTAGCTCTGATGGGTACATATATCCATGTCATAGATTAGTTGGCAATAAGCATTATCGCATAGGTGATTATTTAAAGGGGATTGAGGTAAATAAAATAAAAGAAATATATTTTAAAATACTCGAAGCAAGTAAGAAATGTAATTTTTGTATAGCATTTACAACATGCAAAAGAAGATGTATGGCTCAAATGGCTTTGCCAGATGGAAATTTTGCTGAGATTTCAGATGAATTATGTGACATATATCGAGATTCAAATAAACATATTTGGGACTTGTTTTTTAAAATTCGAGATGTGGTAGATTGAAAAATAGAAGGAGAAAAGATATGGACTTAAAAGGAATAAATTTAGTTGAAAGTAACAATCGATATATGCTAGTAGATTACTTAGCCAGAAAACCAGTAATTATTAGTAAAAGAGTATATGATATTTTATCTAAAATGAAAAGTGAGGTTTCAATAGAAACACTGAAGGAAGAGTATGATGCGGATTTGATTGAAACTGTACTAAATACAGTAAATGATATGATACAGAGAGGGGTTATTGAAAATACAGATAGAAATTTTTATGTGGAAGGAGAAAGGGTAATTTGTAATTATAAAGAACAAGATGTTGAATTACTTGAGGGAATGATTATGGTTTCGCAAGATTGCAATATGGCTTGCACATATTGTTATGGGGGAGAGTCGGGTACATATAATCAAAAGGGATTAATGAGTATCGAAATGGCTGAAAGGTGTTTTCGATACTTACTTTCTGTAGGAACTGAAAGGGAATTTCAAAAGGTTATTTTTTTTGGTGGTGAACCTTTGCTAAATATGGAGGTAATAAAACATATTGTACTGTTGTGGGAAAAAATAAAACAGAATTATGATGGGCGGAAAATATATTTTGCATTAACTACAAATGGTCTGCTTTTAAGTTCAGAAATTGTAAAGTTTTTTAAAGATTATAATGTGGGAGTTTCTATTAGTTTAGACGGTCCTAGAGAAATTCATAATGCAAATCGTGTTTTGCAAAACGGTTCTGCATCATTTGATAAAGTAATGCAAGCAATTGAACTTATGCGCAAATGTGAGTTACCTTTTTCGGTTAGAACTACTATTACAAAAAATGTTGATCTTGATAAACTGTACAAATTTTTTGAAGAACAGGATTTTGATATTCATACAATTTCTTTAGTTGATTATCCGATGGTGCATCCTCAACGGGAATATCAATTTGATTTAAAAACATATGAAGAATTTTCAAAAAGACAACGAGAAATAGTTCATGATGGATGTGAAGATATTTTGCGGGGAAAGAAAAACTCATTTAAGGCAAAACAAATGAGTGTGTCGTTTCATAATTCAAAATGTTCAGATTTTCATTTCATATGTGGAGCAGGATTTTGGTTGGCAACATTTGGTTTGGATGGGTATATATATCCTTGTAATCGATTAGTCGGGCATGAAAAGTTTCGTATAGGTGATATTGATAATGGGATAAACAAAGATAAGATGGTAAAAATATTGGAAGAGTTTTTGGATGCTAGTAAAAATTGTAAATCTTGTTGGGCAGCATCGCATTGTAAGGGAAGATGTTTCCACCAAAAAGTAAATAACAAAGGAGCATTAAAGGAATTACCTATAGGATTATGTGACATATATAGAGAAAATATCGCCGATTCATTATTTTTTGCTCATAAATTTAAAAATTATATACAAGAAAACAAAAAAGATTTTGGAGAAGCGATAATAAGATATGATGCAGATTATATGATGAAAAATTATAAAAAGTGAGGCATAAAAATGGATAAATGTGAAAAAATATTTAAGTTAAACACTGATAAAACCATTGTTTTTGAACTAAATTATAGTTGTAATTTGCAATGTATTCATTGCTATGTACCAAGCGAGGAAAAACTTCAAAGGAGGTTTATGAACTATTCAGATGCAAAAAGTTTGCTAGACCAATTGCAGAATAATGGTTTTAAACGAATACTGATCACTGGTGGAGAACCCCTACTTAATCCAGATTTTGAGAAAATATATACATATGCATGGGATATGGGATTTACAATTAGTCTTTTTTCAAATGTAACATTAATGGATGAAAAAATTAAAAGGCTGCTTGTTGAAAAAAAACCAGCACTAATCAGAGTATCGCTATTTGGTGGAGACATAGATTCATATGAAAAAGTTACCGGACATAATTTGTATAAAGTTGTGTATGCAAATATTCTTTTTCTTAAAGAAAATAATGTGAATGTTACAGTAAAGATTCCATTATTAAAACAAAATAATCTTGTTGCGATAAGGGAGATTCAGCAAAGTCTAGCGGAACAGGGGATTTCAACGAAAGTTGAAGTAAGGATATTGCCTCGCTTTGATGGTGATAATGAGACTGTAAATTATCGCTATAGACCGGAAGAAATAATTGCTTTGGGAATAGATAACCAAGTAAGAGGATTAGAAAAATATAAACAGATAAGCAAACAATTTGATAAGAAAGTAAAAGATATAAATTACTGTATTCATGTATGCCAACCTTTTGTTGTAAATCCGGAATGTAAACTGCAACTATGTTTTTTTATGAGAGAATGGACTATTGATTTAAAAACTGTTCCTTTTCTAAAAGCGCTTGAGATGTTAATAGAAAAAATTAGTAATGAACAAATAGAAAATTCAGAATTTGAATGTAAGGGTTGCGATAAACAGTATATGTGTCCGTATTGTCCGGGATGGGCAAAAACAGAAGTTGGTATGATAAATAAGAAGATTCCCTTTTTATGCGAGTTGGTAGAAGGATATGAAAATAAATATAATGCATTAATAGTGAATAAAAAAAATGAGGTAGTTGAAAATGAATAGCTATAATAAATATAAATCAATTGCAATTATTGATGTAAGTAGCGAGGAAAAAAGGCGACGACAACTTCAGATATTTGACGTTTTGCCAATTTGGAGATGGTTATGGTGTCAATTGGTAAAAATAAATATTGAGGTGGATTTTTTAGAGATGCATTTTAGTATAAATGAGCAGTCTTTTGTATTGAGAAAAAAGTATGATTTGCTATTAGTGTATATCGAACATTATATTCCTGAATGGTTAAGCTCTTTCTTTGAAGAAATCCGAACAGGCGAAAATGCAACAGACATATTTTTGTGTGGATTTTTGCCAACGATAAAAATGAAAGAAATGAAAGAAAAATTTCCGTTTATAGATAATATTTTAACGGGACCGCTAGAAGTATCATTGATGCAACTATGTGATAAATTATATTCTGTTCTAAATACTGATATAGTGTTTTCCCAATATCCGAAGGAGGGGAATTTATCTGATAATTTACAGATAGAGTATAAAAGAAATTTTTTGTCTTCAACTGTTGGAATAATACAGTCATCAATAGGATGTCCAAAAATGTGTCATTTCTGTAGATATAGTAAATTTTATCATCAGTTTTATCCTTATATTTACAAGCAATATCCAATGCAGGAAGTTGTGGAGGAAATTAAAAAATTGGTCGTAGATTATAATGTTCATTTTATTAAATTTATGGATAGTAATTTATTAGGATCAGGTAAATTGATTTATAAAAGGGCGTATGAGCTTGCAAATGCACTTAAAGAAAATGATTTGCATATAATTTTTGCAATGCATTGTCGCAGTGATTCTGTGACAAAGGAAGTAATTAATATATTGGCTCCAGTTGGATTAAAATATATTAGCATGGGAATTGAAAGCATGTCAATAAAACAATTAGAACGTTTTGGGAAGCAAGAAATAGTTAATACTCATTGGGAAGCAGTAAATATATTAAAAGAAAAAGGAATTTTTGTTCAAGGTTATGGAATCTTAGCAGATCCATTAATAACAAGGGACGAGCTATTAGAAAATTTGCAAGGACTATATAAATTAAGCCAAGAAATTTTGATTGTATTAAATGAAAAAATGATTTTATACACTATGACTAATTATTATAAGAATTATGAAAAATTAATACCAAATAAGCGACTGGTAGAGTCTTCATTAGGTGTTGTTGTAGAATATGATTTTAGTGACGAGTGGTGTAGTAAATATTTTAGATATATAGAAGAAACAAGTATTTGGTTACAGCAAATGGCGGTTAATCTTTATAGAAAAATGAAAAATCAAAGGAATGCAAATGACTATATGAAAAGAGCGGCTTCATATCGTTTGGAGGCGTTAATTACTATTGCAAATATGAATGATCCTGATGATTTTGCAGTGGAAAAAATAAAGAATGACACAATTGAAAAAATAAGAAAAATGAGGTGAGGTTATGAAAGCAAAATGTTTGTTTATCGGTGCAACAAAATATAATTATAAGGAGGTTAATCCATCACCAGTAAAATATTCTTTATTATCGTTAATGAGCTATGTAGTTGATATAGCTGATGTTGAAGTAATTGATTTTGAAATGCTATTTGGGTACCCCCGCTCACTGAATGAAATCGAAAATTTTAAGGAATATGTTAAAAAAATTTTAAAACAAAAAAATCCAGATGTGGTGGCTATAAGTTGCTATACTTCATTTGATTATTTGGCAACAATTGATATATTGGAGATATGCAGGTACTTATATCCGGACGCAATATTAGTAGTAGGTGGTTACCATCCTACAGCTGTACCAGAAGATTTCTTGGGAAATAATAGTCCTGTGGATTATATAATTCGTGGTGAAGGCGAAGAGGCACTGAGAGAAATCATTAATAATAGTGGGAAGAATATGCCCAAGGTTATCTTGGGGAAAAATCTGGATTTAAGCATGGAAAAACCGTTAAGATATGATCTGTATCCCTATAAGACCGATGAATTATATATAAGTCTTAGCAGAGGATGTTTTCATAAGTGTGCTTTTTGTGTACAAAGTGATGATTATATAAACAAATATAGAAAAATGGATGTTGAAAGGATAAAGGAAAAAATTGATACAGCATCTCAATATTTTCCTATAAAACGTTTGCTATTTTCTGATCCAATATTTGGAATTGATTTAGAACAAACAGAGCTGCTTGTAGAATTTTTGAAAAATAAATATCCGCACTATTCTTATTGGGCAGAAACCAGAATTGATAGATTAACGCAAGAATTAATAGCCTGCTTGTCACAGTTAAGAATTGACCTTCATTTTGGGGTAGAATCCTTGGCTGAAGACACATTGTTAAACCTTATGGAAAAAACAACGAATCCGCAATTCTATAATGAATCTTTTTATAAAGCAGTAGAGTTGTGTCAAAAATATAATGTGTTGGGATTGTTTGGTTTTATAATGAATTATCCGGGAGAACAAGCAAAGAGCAGTCAATATACATTAAATCAAATTAGGAATGTCATAGAGAAGTATGATGAAATAAATGTAACTTTTCATATAAATCAATATGCGTTATATCCGGGAAACAAAATATATAATATGCGCCATCAATTGAGTGAAGAAAGAGGATTTTTCTTTCCTAATGATGGCTGGTGGCGTTCAAAAGAACCCAATATAAGACAACGAAGTGAAGCGTGTATTGCCTCTGCATCTTTAAGAGAAGCATATAATGGAAATATTCATTATTGGCATGAGGAAAAGAATGATTTGTTAAGAAGGTATGTTTCAAAGTATAATTTTAATGCATATCAATTTTATCAAAGGGACGAGATTCGCAGCGTAATAAATACATATAATTCCAAATTGAGAGTTAGGGATGATTATGACAAAATATATGCAATTATTGCACAATCTAGGCATTCCTTTTGTAAAATTTTATTATTATATAATCAAGAAATAGAGAATAAGAAAAGCAAGAAATTTATAGATTCTATTAATAGGTTATTTGCATATGTAACATCTGATTTTGATAATCAGTTAATAAAGGCATATCTTGAAAACGAAGAAATAGAGAAAATCAATGGAAGAATAATTGATTTTGAAGATCTATTATTTAAGGAATTTAAATATAATGCTGAGGTTTTGTCTAAGGTGCAAGATGAATATTCTATGACTTTTTTAAAAACAGAATATCGGGTTGATAAGAATGGAAATATTAGGAAGAGAAAATAAAGATAAGAAAATTCAGATATGCATTAAAATCATAAAAGGAGAAGCACTATTATGGAAATCTTGAAATGTAATGAAATTGAAAAAATATTTGGGAAAGGGGATAGCCAAGTTACTGCTTTAAATGGTGTTACGTTTTCTGTTGACAGAGGAGAGTTTGTAGCAGTGATTGGTGCATCTGGTTCTGGCAAATCGACACTTCTTCATATTTTGGGGAGTGTGGATAAACCTACTAGAGGAAATGTTATCGTGGATGGTGTTGATATTAGCAAGCTAAATGCTACAGATGCTGCCATTTTCAGGAGAAGAAAAGTTGGATTGGTCTATCAGTTTTATAATTTAATTCCCACTTTAACAGTAGAAAAGAATATTCTTATGCCTGTGTTACTTGATAGGAAAAAACCGGATAAAGAGTTTTTTGAAGTGATTGTAAACACATTGGGAATTAAGGATAAGCTGCAAGCACTCCCCTATCAATTATCTGGAGGACAGCAACAAAGGGTAGCGATTGCAAGATCGTTAATTTATCAACCTGCAGTTTTATTAGCAGATGAACCGACTGGAAACCTTGATCAAAAGAATACAAATGATATTATTGATCTTTTAAAGCTGTCTAACCGTAATCTGAAACAGACAATTTTGCTAATTACACATGATGAGAAAGTGGCAATTAAAGCAGATCGTATTGTGACAATAGAAGATGGCAGAATTATTAGTGATCAGAAACGAGGTGAGTAAAATGTGGAAAGATTATTCTAAAAGTTATATAAAAAATAATCGTGCATCTAGTATATCAATTATGGTAGCGGCACTTATTGCAACATTTTTTCTGTCTTTGATTAATACTCTGGCATACAATTTTTGGGTATATGAAATTGAAAGGATTGTATTGGAGGAAGGGGATTGGCAAGGACGTATTATTGGAGAAATAGATAAAGACCGCTTATCATTAATACAAAATTTTGGTAATGTAGAAAAGGCTATAGTAAATCAAGAATTATATAGCGAGGATGGAGTAGTGGTCGATGTTTATTTTAAGAATAAAAAAACGATTTATGAAGATATGCATTTGATTTTAGAGCGTCTTGGATTTGAGGAAAAATCAGCCATATATCATGAATTGCTGTTATCAAGATATTTGGTTCATGATCCACAAGATTCTACGCCACCACTTTTAATGACTTTTTATTTAGGGATATTACTAATAATATCCTTTTCACTTATTTTGATTATACATAATGCTTTTGAATTATCTATGAATGCTAGAATTCATCAATTGGGAATTTTATCTAGCATTGGGGCTACACCAAAACAAATAAGGACTTGTCTTGTGCAAGAGGCTGTCATGCTTTGCATTGTACCAATGTTAATTGGGAATTTTATTGGTATTATTGTAAGTTTTGGGTTGATGAAGGTAATTAATTTTTTTGCAGCAGATATTTCTGGACGCCATAATGCAATTTTCCAGTACCGTCCTTATATTTGCTTATTTACTTTTTTAATAGCTTTCTTAACGGTATTTCTTTCGGTATGGATACCAGCAAGAAAGTTAAGCAAGATGTCTATACTTCAAGCTATCCGAAATTCAGGTGGGCTACAGCTTAAAAAAAGAAAAAATTCACGTATTTTATACCTGCTGTTTGGAGCAGAGGGTGAATTAGCAGGAAATGCATTAAAAGCACAGAAAAAGTTTTTGCGTATATCTACTCTATCATTATTGCTTTCATTTCTTGGTTTTTCTATCATGCTTTGCTTTACTACACTTTCTGGCATCAGTACGAGATATACTTATTTTGAACGTTATCAGGATGTGTGGGATGTTATGATGACAATAAAAGATACAAGAATAGAAAATTTTGAACTGATGGAGGCACTAAAGGTAACTCCTGGTGTACGGGATGCAATTGTGTATCAAAAAGCGGAGACAATTACACTTGTGACTGATACTTGGCAAAGTGACGAATTAATTGCATTAGGAGGATTAGAAACAATTGCGGAAAATATAAAGGAGGAGGGGCAATTTAATGTGAAATCCCCTATTTTGATATTAGATGATGCGAGCTTTTTAAGTTACTGCTCGCAGATTGGAGTATCACCAAATTTAGAAGGAATAATCTTACTAAATCAAATATGGGATAGTGTAAACAGTAATTTTAGATACAAAAAATATGTTCCTTTTGTAAAAGAAAATAGGAAAAATACTGTTTTGTATAGTACCAGTGAAAATTTAATAGAACTTCCAATTTTGTCTTACACGCAAAAAGCTCCTGCACTTAGAGAAGAATATGAAAATTATACGCTTGTATATTTTATTTCCTTGTCTGCGTGGAAAAAGTTGTCAGAGCAACTAGGAGGGACAAAATCAAATGTTTATATTAGGATTTTATCTAGTGAAAATGTAGATTACGCCGATTTAAGTGATCTGGAAGGAACAGTAGCGAGAAATTTAGAATCAGCAGGATATATAATAGAGAGCGAAAATCGGATTCAGGAAAAAATATCTAACGATAATATGCAAAAGGGAATGGTGATGATTTTCGGAGCATTTTGTGTTTTACTTGCTGTGATTGGGATTGCTAATGTGTTCTCAAATACATTGGGATTTTTGCGTCAAAGAAAGAGAGAATTTGCAGGATATTTATCAATTGGACTAACTCCGTTACAGATGCGAAAAATATTTTATATTGAAGCATCTGTGATTGCTGGAAAGCCGCTTTTGATTACTTTCTTTCTTACCATAGTAGTGGTCCAATTTATGACAACGGCAAGTTATTTAGAGCCTATGGTATTCTGGAGAGAGGCTCCGGTAGTGCCGATTTTAGTGTTTGCTATAGCTATTACATTTTTTATTGCACTTGCCTATTGCATAGGTGGAAAACGACTCTTAAAATGTGATTTAAACGAGACATTACGAAATGATTCTTTGGTTTAAAGATTCTTGCTCAAATAGTTTATTTGTAATGGTTAAAAGAATTTTGTGCCGTTTTCTGCAAAAAATAGTCCATTTTCTGTAACGTATCTTGTCATACGCAATATTTACACGATAATATAAGTAAAATAGAACTCAATAGTTATTGAAAGTAATAAGGAGGATGTTTAGTATGAGTATGGAAGTAACAAGTATTTATAGTGGATATACAACAGGCACGTATGATTCTGCAATTAAGAAGAATACTGCAACAAAAAGTGATAAATCTACTAACAATGTGGATGAATACTACGAAAGGCTATGTAAAAAGTTTTCGCAGATATCCATTAATGCAAATGGTGGTATTTTCAGCAGTAATAAAAACAAGATAGTTCTAAATTTATCTAGTGACTGCTTAAAAAGGATGGCAAGCGATCCAACTTTTGCAAAAAAAATTGAAAATGATATATCGGGAATACCGGCAGCTCATGAGCAGATGTACGCTAAAGCAAAAAGTGATGGTATTGAAATACAAGGTTTTGCAGTAAGAATTAATGCAGACGGAAGCATGCAATGTTCCTGTAGTGGTTCAACAAGATCCAGCAATGCAAACAAAAATACAGGTATATTAAGTACCAAAAATCAAAGACAGGACAGATTGGAGAAAATACGAGAAAAGAAAAAAGAGGAAGAGAAACGTATAGAGACTGCACGGAAAGAAAAAGAAGAAAGAAATGATTATATAAACAGGCTACTGGACAAATCTAGTTTTATGGCAGATACATATGATTCGATGGGGCACGATATTGCAGATGTTAAATCTACAATAAATAGACAAATATAAGAAAGGAGCGAAACTCATGAAGAAATTGGGAAAGAAGAGTAGCTTAGAGAGTGGAACATTTTTCTCTTATGCTTGTAACTGTAATTGTGCAGGAATTATTTGTGGGGCTTGCAATAATTGCAACACCAAAAATCCGACAGCAACGGGCTCATACGCTTTGTTTTATGCTACGCAATCACAGATGAACACTAAAGCATTTTCTGTTCCGGCAATATTGGGTTAGGCTACGATATTGCAGTAAAGATTTACCCTCGCTCTGTTTACAGAGTGAGGGTAAATTGCAATATAAAAGATTTAAGGAGAAAGTGAACATGAAGCTATTAGGAATGCCGCATATACATATGATTGAACTATATAATGAGCATTATTGTTATGATGTTAATACAAATGCAATATTTAAATTGAGTGATGAACTTGCAGAGTATTTACATGAAGTTATAAGAACGAGAGAATGTGATCTAAAGAATATTAAATTGAGTCAAGAGGCTCAGGAAGGACTGAATTACTTATTATCACAAGGATTGTTACAGCCATTAAATGATAATTTAGAAATAGAGCATTTGGAGACAAGTGTTTTAGAGAATATGTATTCTGATAATCTTAAGGGGATTATCCTACAAGTTACTCAAAATTGTAACTTAAGATGTAAGTATTGTGTATATTCAGGAAGTTATGTAAATCGCCAACATAATAATAAAAGAATGTCTTTAGATACCGCAAAAGCGATAATAGATTTTTTTTGGAGTCACTCAGGTAAGTCAAATGATGTATCGTTTGGCTTTTATGGCGGAGAACCTCTTTTGGAGTTTGAATTAATTAAAGATGTTGTAGCTTACATTAAGCAAAAGTTTGTGGGGAAAAAGTATATTTTTACTATTACAACAAATGCTACGTTACTTAAGGAAGAACAGATTAAATTCTTGGCAGAAAATAATTTTAATTTAGTAATAAGTTTGGATGGACCGGCTGAAATACAAGATGCAAATAGAGTATTTGCGGATGGAGAAAGTGGTACATTTGAGACCGTGATGAACAATTTAAAAAAGGTCAAAGAAATAAATGAGGATTATTATTCCAACATTTCTTTTAATGCTGTTATTGATTTGAGTCAAAACTTTAGTTGCGCAAATGATTTCTTTTTATCTTATGATATGGTGAAAAATTCTGGAATAACAGGTAATTTTGTGAGTAATACAAATAGAAAGGAAGAAATGAATTTTAAATTACAATTTTATATAGATTCACTATATGAATTGTTTAAGATATACTTATATTATGCTAATGATAAAAATTTTTATAGCAGGTATAAACCAAGTCTTTTAGACGCTTCTGTTAGATCAATAAGATCAGGTATGTATGAGCGATTTGTTTCTAAAAATATGGTTTCAGGGAAAATAACTACAGGTGGACAATGCCTACCGGGTATTCAAAGGTTTTTTGTTAATGTAGATGGTGATTTCTATCCTTGCGAAAGAGTAGATGAAAGTTCAGAATCTTTGTGTATTGGAAGTATAAAAAAGGGATTTGATATATGTAAGGCAAGTAAAATTTTAAATATTGCACAGTTAACAAAGAATGAATGCAGAAAATGCTGGTGTTTCAATATGTGTACACAATGTGTATCTATGGCAGAACAGAATGGAGAACTATCTGCACCTATGCGCTTGAGTAATTGTTTGGGTGTAAAAGCCAATATAGAGAACGAAATTAAAAATTATATAGTATTAAGAAGCCACCAGGCAAGAATTGGGGAGGAATTTTAAATGAAGCAGAAATTAGCAGTTTTTCCATATAATAATGAAGTTTCTTCTTTATGGCAATATAGCGATTTACTTCAAGATTTTGAAATTGAGAAATTGATAGCACCTAAAGGATGGGGATTGACAGGACAAAATATAAAAATTGAATTAAATACCAAAACAATTAATTTAAGTATACAAGATAACTTGAGTGAGAACGAATATAACCTAATAGATGCTATCTGGATAACAGAAGAAATAAATAAAATGAATGAACAAATAGCGATAGAGTTCTTGAAGAAATTATTCTATTCTGAGAAAAAAATTATATATACATATGGTATTTGCTCAGGATTAAGAGAGTTTATAACTAATACAGGAAGATCCATTGATTTATCTGAATCTAATAAGATAAAGAAAGAATTATCACCATCTTATCACAGTTATTCTATTGATGTACCAGTGGTAATGGTTATAGGTACATCTATTATGACAGAAAAATTTGATTTACAACTTAGTATCAGAAGAAAATTACAAAATATGGGATATAAAGTTAGTCAGATTGGTTCAAAGTCTTTTTGCGAGTTTTTTGGATTTCATTCCATTCCAGATTGGTTTTTTGGTCAAAAATATTCAGAAGCAGAAAAGATTTCTATGTTTAATATGTTTTTGAGGTATATTGAAATAGAGGAAAAACCAGATATTATTATAATTGGCGTTCCAGAAGGTATAATACCATTAACTAAAAAACATCATTTTAATTATGGAATATTCGCTTTTGAAATTTGTTGTGCGGTATCTCCGGATTATACAATATTGACATTGCCTTATGGTGAGTACAATGATGAATTTTATACAGAAATGAAAAATTTGTGCCAATACAGATTGAATGTAACTTTGGATTCATTTTATATTTCTAGGTATCAACCGATTTCCAATTCTTTAACTAAGCCGAATTTAGAATTTACTTGGTCTAAAGGCATAGTGCCATTAGCTAAAAAGCATAAGGTATTTCGTAAAATTGAGGATAGCTTTTTGACAGATCATATCGTGAAAAAGTTATCAATATATAATCAGTTTCAAATAATATAAAAGATTGGAGAACGATTATGAGAAAATCGGATATAGTTGAAGAAATTGTGGTTTTGTTGAAAAATAAATTTGGTGTTCAAAGTAAGGACATTGGACATATAAGTTTATTAGATCCAGAAATAGGCATGTTACCTAGAGATTTATTTACATTATTTTTTGATTTGCAAAAAAAATATGGTATTAAATTTGTGGAAAGTGATGTTATAGACAAAAGATTTGATTATTTTAACGAACTTACAGAGATTGTATATCAGAAGATAAAAGAAAAAAATAGTTAGAGTTTTTTGATATAGGTGACAATAAATGGGAATATACTTGAGCTAGTTTGAGTTTGGTGGAGGATGAAGATGAGGTAAGATATTCATCATTGCATATAATGTTGACGCGATATATAAGAGTAATAGTATTGATTTGCTTCGCGGGATAGTTGATAAATGCGGCATAGTATACAAATGGATATAATCCCAAAAGTATGAAAAAACTTTTTGGATGCTATGCGGTTGATTATTCAACATAGTTTTACTTTTTACCTCAAATTATAAAAGAAGAGAATAAAATGGTTTATTTTTTAATTGACAAGGGTAGTGATTGGTATAGGGGAGAAGAATTTTGAATATTTGAAAGTTATATACCTAAATTGATAAAAGCTCTTGATTTGCTAAACCATATTGCTTTTTTTGACAATGGCTGGTTAAATTATTATATTGTTTCCAAAAATATCAATGGATTATTGGATTTAATCACCATAATATAATTTCTTGCATTGGAGAGGGATTAAATCTTGACTGCTTCAAAAACCATTAAGTTAATTTTGCTTTATGCGAAGCAGTAGGTCGAGAGATTATTATTTTTAAGGAGTTTCAATATAAATAATCTACAAAAAGGGACTATTTTAACATTGCTGAAAGCGGATAAAATGAACAATAATTATACAAACAATTATTGGTTCTCATATAAAGATTATCTGGATCCGACAGATGATTTTACGGATTTCTGTTGTGAATGTCTTGAAGGAAAGTATGAATATATTGTTTTGATTGAAAATTTGGTCAGTAAAGATAAAACTGCAAAAATTTTTGTGCAGGTCTATGGATTGGAAGATAAAGATAGAGTTATAACCGCAGATACTTTGATTATTTTCAGTAAATTATCGCTTGTCGAAATAAAGCAAATTTTTAATGAACCAAAAGATATATTTCCAAGTGATATTGGAGAAGAAACAGATTTTTCGCAGTCTGCTTTTCTTATTGGGAGTAATGGGGAGTTAATTTCAAGTACAGAGCTATTTCATGAAGAGCAGTCTGTTTATTATTGCTGGTGGGACTAATATTCTCATTACTGAATAATGAAAAAGAATTCCCTTTTCTTTGTTAAGGGTATAGATACGTAAATAAATAGAGTTAAGAGAGACCAAGAACATGCCAAGTTCGAATGAGAGCATAGTGGTTCAAATAAAGTAGCTTTATCATTAAGTGTGGTAAAGCTGTTTTTATGTCCATTTTCTGTAATAAAAGGATGCTTTCTGTAAGGGCTATTGTACTTAAACTATTGCTTGCTATAATTGATTTTGGGAGGTTATATATGGTAATGAATTTGATAATTGGTTTATCAAGGATAAACACTTACCAACATTCAAATATAAAATCCATAGTATTTGAAACAAAACATAATTTTCTGAAGGGAGAAAACGTATATGAAAAAAATAATTTCTATTTTTAGCGTAATGTTATTATTACTTAGTGGTACTACTGTATATGCACAGGAAATTCCACAGAATAATGAAGGTGAATGGGTATCACAAACAGAACAGCTATTGGAAGTAGACGTAGTAAATGGTACAGAGAGGGTTATTGATTTGCCTGAGACAGCTACATATTCTATGGTAGCTGATACTGCAGCTTCAGAGATCATTTTAGAAAGGTCGATTATAGGGACCGATGAAAGAACGAAGGTTACCAACACGACAATCTTTCCTTATTATGCAATAGCATACTTAAGCATTACTATGGAAGATGGACAAACTTTTAGGGGAACAGGGTTTATGATTTCACCTAATACTATGTTGACAGCGGGGCATTGTCTTAAGTCATCCACCAGTAAGGCAAAATCGGTTACAGTATATGCGGGAAGAAATGGCACATCTAAACCTATAACTGCTAATATGACAAAATATTATGTTGATACCAAATATACTGGTAGCGAAGTTGACTGGGATTATGGTATAATGGTATTGGACAGTAGTATTGGAAATACTACTGGATGGTTTGGACTTCATGGAACCAGTGGAAGCAGCATAGGAACTACAAATATAAGAGTAACAGGGTATCCATCTGATTTGGCAGGATATTATATGTGGACTTGTGCTGGAACTGTTAGCAATATTACAACGAACCGTTTTATGCATACAGCGGATACTGAACGCGGCGAGAGTGGGTCACC
>BLMC01000027.1 GCA_011959805.1 Lachnospiraceae bacterium
TTTTTAAGGAAACGAGTGTGATATCCTGCCCGTAAATCTGCACATCTTCAGCACAATACTGCTTTTTATTTTTTTCATTGGCATCTTGTTCTTGAGGTTCTATAAGTATCCCACTCTGATAAAAAATATGCAGTTCTTGATAAAATAAATCAAATGCTTCCTCCTCATTATCTGTATGAAATCGTAGAATATTACTCCATGACTGTGTTAATTTACAGGCGTATTTTAATTCAATCCATCGTTGGAATTCTTTCATAAAATTCCATATTGCATCTTCAAGACCCAAAATCTGCTCTTTTTCCTCGACAACTTTTGGTTTTTTAAAAAATAATTTATCTGCCTGAAAACCAAGCAAATAACAATGTAACAAACAAAGCGATTTTGTGCCGAGATAACCTTTGTAATCCACTCTAATTTCTTCCAAAAACTGAATAAGTTTTTGATATTTCTGTTGCATCTGCAATTTTTGAAATTCCAGTTTTGCATGCTTGTAAGTTGGGTTCCGCTTTATAATATCTGCTAAAATTTTCTTTGCTATCGCTGTCTCTTTTTCCTGAATCAGATACATGGCATATTGAAATGCAACTTTATCATTATTGGGATTTCCTTGGTATGCTAATGTTAAAAAATAATTGGCTAAATCAAATTGATTCAGCAAAAAATAGCATTCATATAGACGCGCATAAGTCTTAAAATGCTTTTCAAGCAGAACGGATTTTAGATAATATTGGATTGCAGTTTCTATTTGATTATTTTCTCTACTTTCCTCTCCCTTGCAATAATAATAGTAACCATCCTTCTTCATTTTTCATTAGCCTTTCCATCTTTTATCTACTATATTCTAATTGGAACTTGAAACAATGTCTTAACAATGTCAATTCTGCACAAGTGCAGAAAAATCATAGATATATTTTCCACAAGGTAACTGGGTGTTATCAAACACAGCTTTTATTTCTGGCATAGAGAAGTCAAAAGCCTCACTTGCCCATTGAATCGCGCAGGCTATCAATGCTTCATTTTGCATATCGCACGCGGAAAAATGAATACTTCGCAAAGTTATTAGGCAAGGATGATTTTCTACTGCGCGGGATATATTTGAACGCACAAATTCTAATCCCTTGCAAAAACACAATACTTCCTCCGCTACCAACTGTTCGCTTTCTGGCCATGGCTGAAGCGATGGATAGAAATATAGATTGTCTGCAATTTGTATTATTTCTGTTTGAACTGGTCTTTTTGTCTCTGATAAAATCTTATATCCGGCTTCGAGTATAATGGCAATTCCCCATCTTTTAAGAAATAACTTATATCTGCTTTGCTTCCATATAAATTCACGCATCTTTTGCTCCTTCTATTTCTTTCTATTTTATGTTACAATAATTTTATCATAGCTATTGATTTAGAAACAAGTGTTTATAGGAAAAGAGGAAACATTTATGGGATTTATCAGTATTTTCGATGTTTTAGGACCCAATATGGTTGGGCCTTCTAGTTCCCACACAGCTGGGGCATGTTCAATTGCTCTCCTGGCTCATAAAATGTTAGATGAACCACCCAGTCAAGTAGAATATACCCTCTATGGCTCATTTGCAAGAACATATAGAGGACATGGTACAGATCGCGCCCTTCTTGCAGGAGTTATGGGCTGTTCAACGGATGATATTCGCATCCCCCATGCCTACGAAATGGCCCAAGCACAGAATCTTACTTGGAAGTTTATCTGCAATGAAACAGAAACTGAAATCCATCCCAATACTGTAGATATTTACCTCACAGGAATCTCTGGAAAATCCATCTCTCTGCGGGGTGAATCCATTGGCGGCGGAAAAATCAGGATTGTAAGAATCAATGAAATTGAAGTGGATTTCTCAGGAGAAGATAACACATTAATTGTTGTACATCGGGATTGTATTGGTATGGCTGCTCATATTACCAGTTGCCTCAGTCAACGAAACATCAATATTGCCTTTATGAAACTTTTTCGGGAAAACAAAGGCGACCGGGCGTACAGCATCGTAGAGTTTGACAACAATGTGCCAGAAGATATCAAAGAAAAAATCTTAGAGAAAGAAGATGTAGAAAAAGTAATGCTAATTCAGGTGCGGGAGGGATAAAATGATGAACTTTAAGAATGGAATAGAATTGTTGCGTTTATGTCAAGCAAATCAACTTCCTATTTCTGAAATTATGAAAATCAGAGAATGTGCGTTGGCAGAAACCACGGAGTCGGAACTAATCACGCGGATGAAAAAAGTTCTGGAAATTATGAAACACTCCGCAAAAACACCTATTGCACATCCGCATCCATCTATAGGTGGGCTAATTGGAGGGGAAGCTCAATTGGTAAACGAACATCGATTAACCGGGAAATCTCTTTGTGGCCCCCTCTTCTCCAAAGCCATTTGTTATTCTTTAGCTGTGCTAGAGTCCAACAGTTCTATGGGACTAATTGTAGCTGCCCCCACCGCTGGCTCTTCTGGTGTTGTGCCAGGGGTTGTATTATCCTTGCAGGAAGAGTATGACTTATCTGATGATGCATTGCTTCCCGCTTTATTTAATGCCAGTGCAATTGGTTATCTAGCTATGAGAAATGCTACAGTATCTGGTGCTGTTGGAGGCTGTCAAGCTGAAGTAGGTATAGCTTCGGCCATGGCTGCTTCAGCTGCGGTAGAAATAATGGGTGGTACTCCTAAACAATGTCTTGATAGTGCCTCCATCGCCCTAATGAACTTGTTAGGTTTGGTCTGTGATCCTGTAGGTGGCCTAGTGGAATGTCCTTGTCAAATTCGCAACACAATTGGCGCCACCAATGCTCTGACTGCCGCAGAACTAGTGCTAAGTGGCGTAAAACAAATGATTCCCTTTGACGAGATGCTAGAGACAATGTACAATATTGGCAGACGAATGGCACCTGAATTTCGTGAAACAGCCAAAGGAGGCTGTGCAGCAGCACCTTCTGTATGTGCCGCTTGCGCCACACCAATACTCTAATCTAATATCATTAGAGCATATTTCTGGTACCTCTTAAATCTGTCAAAAAATGCACAAAACATTTTGGGAAAAACGGTTTGATAACGTCGTTACCCTAGTGCCACGTCCAGCACCATCATTACAACGAACCCGATAGCCACACCGATTGTTCCAATATTTGTATGTTCCCCTGCTTGCGACTCAGGAATCAGCTCTTCTACTACCACATAAATCATGGCACCCGCAGCAAACGCTAGAAAATACGGCAATAGTGGTATAATTAACCCCGCAAGTAAAATGGTCAACACTGCTCCAATCGGCTCCACCAACCCTGAAAGCATACCATACGCAAACGCCTTCTTTTTTGAAGTTCCCTGACTCTTTAGCGGCATTGAGATAATCGCGCCTTCTGGGAAATTTTGTATTGCAATCCCCAGCGCCAACGTGAATGCACCTGCCATTGTAATCTGTGCATCCCCTAACAATGCACCAGCAAACGTAACACCGACAGCCATTCCTTCTGGTATATTATGCAACGTTACTGCAAATACCATCATGGTTGTCTTTTTTGCTTTCGTCCGAATACCTTCTGGTTTTTCTGTGTCAAGATGCAGATGTGGAATCACGCTATCTAAAAGCAGCAAAAACGCCATTCCTAATATAAACCCAACTGCTGCTGGTATCCACGCAATTTTATTTTGCTCTGCTGCCATGTCGATTGCTGGTATTAATAGTGACCAAACAGACGCCGCCACCATCACACCTGCTGCAAAACCCATCAGCAGTTTCTCAATTTTCTTGTTAATCTGGTTTTTCATAAAAAATACCATAGCCGAGCCTAGCGTCGTCCCGATAAACGGTATCATCACTCCCGCCGCCACGCCGATATCCAGATTGATATCCATGCTAAATTCCTCCTTTTTGTTCCCTATTAATATATGTTTCGACGAAAAAACTGTGCAAATAGGATATAATATTCTATCAAACAAGAGTTAGATATGTCTAACTCTTATCAATATAACATACTCCTTTCTATTTTGCAACGATATCCATACTTCTTTTGTTATTTTGTAATCGTTTCGCCTTTCGATTCCTAGGATATTCTTTTCCTTTCATTAATTTGTGTACAAAATGCCATCTATACTACATGAAATAATATTAAATACAACTAGATGTATACAGCACTAACTGTATGCTTTTTATGGGCTTAACAGTAAATGCTAAGTCCTGTATAAACAGCAATCGTCGCTATAAATTTAAAAAGAATCCCCTCTTAAAAGACTTGATGTATTTTACGGAAAAAGCTATAATGATGTCATGTATCCTATACCACGCTAACCAAAGAAATTGTTTTATAATAATTTTTATAACAATTTCTAACAACATCTGGAAGGAAGGTACGAAAAATGAAAAAAATATTTACGCAGCGTTTGTTTCTCTACATGCTTGCCGCACTACTCATCACAATCACTGCCATCTTTGTGTTACAGACATTTGTCAGCCAGACAAGCAACACCGTCGCTAGTCTAGCAAAACTCGATGATGTCCGTTCAAAGCTTGCTGTCAATGAGACAAACATTGAACAGCTCACCGAGAATCTCAGTCAGGATAATCTAGCAAAAACAAGGGCTTTTGCTGATATGCTCGCTGCAGATCCATCTATCCGTGGAAATATAAAAAAGCTCAATGAAGTCAAGGACAGACTAATGGTCAATGAATTACATATCATTGATGCGAATGGCATCATCACCAACAGTACGATTGATGCTTACATTGGTTTTGATATGAAAAGTGGAGAACAGTCCAATGCTTTTATGGCCATTATCGACGATCCTTCTATTGAAATTGTACAGGAACCTCAAACAAATGTGGCAGAAGGTATCGTTATGCAGTACGTCGGCGTTGCTAGAACTGACCAAAAAGGATTCGTGCAAGTTGGTGTGCGTCCAGAAGTATTAGAAAATATGCTTGCTGGAACAGAAATCTCTGTAGTATTGAGTCAGATTGATTTTGGCGAACAAGGCTATGTCTACGCAATTGATAAAACAAACGAATCAATTTTAGCGCATCCAAATTCTGCACTCATTGGAACTCCTGCCACGGATGCCGGATTTCCATCAAAATTTATTGGCAAAGGTAAAGCTGTAATCGATGGTATAAAAGGTTATTATATCGCTGAAGAATACAACAACCAAATTATAGGAACGTTCATGCCATCAAAGGAATACTATTCTGGTCGTTTAAATCAAACTTTTGTGGTTTCCTTAAGTATGATTATCATATTCGGTGTATTGTTACTCATGATTAACCGCATGGTAGATGGCAAGATTGTACAGGGAATTAATCATATCTCCAACTCCATGCACGCAATTGCAAGCGGAAATTTTGAAATTACTGTACATGAAACTGGAAATCCTGAATTTGAAATGCTCTCCGACAGCATTAATAAAATGGTTCGGAGCATCTGCCAAAGCATCCAAGAAAACGAACAATTAATTACACAGCAAAAACAAGATATGGAACACAACCAACTGCTTATCGAGAATGTCAAAAACGCCTGCGGCGAATTAAATCAGGTATCTGGAGAAACTCTTGAGAATGCGGACAATATTTATAATGGAACCGTAGAACAAGAAACGGCTGTAGCAGACTTAAAGCAGATTATGCAGCAACTAACCTTGGAATTAAACAATAGTGTACAAGTTTCTACTAGCGTCACTGTTGAGACAGGAACCACATCAGAAAAAATTATCCAGACACAATCTCGCATGGAACTTCTGACGGACTCTATGCAAAAAATTAGTGATATGTCTATGGAGATTGAGAAAATTATTGGTGAAATCAACTCGATTGCACAACAGACTAATATGTTATCTCTAAATGCTTCTATTGAAGCGGCAAGAGCTGGAGAGAAAGGAAAAGGCTTTGCTGTTGTTGCAACACAAGTCGGCGAACTTGCTACTAGAAGCGCACAAGCAGCCAAAGAGACTAGAGAACTAATTATGAACTCTATTAATGCAGTCGAAAGTGGACGCCAGGTTACAGACCAAACAGTGGAAGCATTTGACATTGTAGTAGAAAACATTCAAAAAACCAATCAAAGTATCGAGACTGTCACAGGAATGGTTCGTCAGAATGTAAATATTGTTTCGGATGCTGTCCGCCAGATTGAACGAATTTCTGGCGTGGTAGAGGAAAATGTCCGAATATCGCAAAATACAAAACAAGTGTCCTCAAATATGGCAGAAATTACGGAGAAGTTATTAGGCATTGTAGCACAGTAAAAATTATATATAGGAATTTTAATATGCGTGGCCTGCTTATTGTAGACCACGTATATTAATAATACAATTATTGGAAAGTAAATTGTAAAAATATATTGCAGAATAGTAGTACGTGTCAGTTCACTTAAAAAAATACATAAAATAAACACAAAACAAAAGAAATATATGCCAAAAATATTGGACAAATGTTATAAATAGTTATATAATTCACTATATATAATTTATCTTGCACACAGAAAATTCCTTGCCTAGTTTATATAACGCAGAAGAACAGATAATTATATTGTACTATATTAAAAGTAAGGAGAACGAAAATCATGTTAAAAAAACTCAATAATTTACAAATCAGAGACCGACTCACCAGAGCTTTCATTACTGTTGCGGTCATTCTAACTACTGTCTCTGCAATCGTCCTAATCACCATGATTGTAATGTCACGAATCTATGCCTCTACTCTAACTAACTATGGATTTGCTCAGGGTGATATTGGTAGAGCAATGACACAGTTTGCAGACTCTCGCTCCGCAATGCGCGGTGTTATTGGTTATGACGAGCCAGATGCAATCCAGAGGATATTGTCAGACCATGACTCTTATAAATCTGAGTTCATCAAAGAATTTGACAAACTTGAATCTAGTATGATTACTGAGGAAAATAAAAAACTATACAAAGAAATAGACGACCAACTTGATGACTATTGGGCTTTTGAGCAGGAAATCCTTGACCAAGGAGCCACTACTGACAGAGCGCAGTGTAAGTTGGCGCAGGATAAGGCACTGAATGAGCTGGCACCTATGTACAATGAAATCTATAATGATTTGACACAGATTATGGAAATCAAAGTTGATAAGGGACAGAGCATGTCTAATATCCTTGCCATTATCATTATTATTTTGACAGTCACTATTGTTATTGTTATTGCTGGATCCATTATCTTCGCCCTAAGCCTTGGTCGAAACATCGCAAATGGTATTGCAATACCTCTCGATCAGCTTAAAGCACGTTTGGATATTTTTGCAAAAGGTGATCTTTCGTCACCGTTTCCAACTGTTGAGACAAAAGATGAGTTGGCAGATATGGTTCAAGTTACTACCAATATGGCTGCTGCCCTTCAATTTATTATTCATGATGTAGCAGATATCCTAGATAAAATGGCTGCTGCTGATTTTACAGCCTCAAGTACAGACAAATCAAAATATCTCGGTGAATTTGAGGCAATTTTAACTGCAATGGGACTGCTCAAAAAACAGATGGCGGAGACATTACAGGCAGTCAACGATGCTTCCAATCAAGTAGCTGCAGGTGCAAGTAATCTGGCAGATGCTTCTCAAAACCTTGCGGAGGGTGCTACTGATCAGGCTGGCGCAGTGGAGGAAATGCAGGCAACTATCACAACTATCTCCGACGATATTCGAGCAACCGCAAACAATGCGGGCGAATCCTACAATCAGGCACGCACCTACGCTGACGAGGCAGAACGTAGCCACAGAGAAATGAAAGCAATGATGGATGCAATGTCTCGTATCAATGATGCATCCCAACAAGTTGGAAATATTATCTCTGAGATTGAAGATATTGCATCACAGACAAACTTACTTTCCTTAAATGCTTCCATTGAAGCGGCAAGAGCTGGGGAAGCTGGAAAAGGATTTGCTGTTGTAGCGGATCAGATTCGTCAACTTGCAGAGCAAAGTGCAAACTCTGCTGCCGAAACCAGAACCTTGATTGAAACTTCGCTGAGTGCAATTGCAGATGGCAGCAAGACTGCCGATATTGTAAACGCCTCTATTGATCGTGTAGTGGAAGGAATTGAACGAATTGCAAGTTCTGCTAAGACAATTAGCGAAACCGCAAATGAACAAGCAGAAGCGATGAAACAAACTGAGCTTGGTGTCAGCCAAATTTCAGAAGTAGTCCAGTCAAATTCTGCGACTGCACAAGAGGCCTCTGCTACAAGTGAAGAACTATCAGCGCAAGCAATGACATTGGATTCCTTAATCAGCAAATTTAAGTTGCCAAATATCTAAATAATACATAATATTTTAAGCAAATCAAAAGGGCAGTTGCGTTTTAAGCGGCTGCTTTTTTGATGTCGTTTGGTGGCAATGCTTATCTTTATTGTTTTTATAAATGCATTGATTATTTTTTCTCCAATACTTTTCAATCTCTTTTTTCAGAATATTGTACTTTTTTATCTTAACTCTTTGTAGGTAATATTTAAGTGTTTTTGATTTCTGTTTTCTTAACTTATATGAGTATTTCTCCACGGTACACCACAGAGAAGAAATTGCACAAAGATGTTGTATCTTCTGTTGACTGGCTGTCCTATAAAATTAAATATACAAAATGCCTTATATGAGCAAATTCCCAACACCATTTTATATATTTAATTTTGCAGAGTTAAACGGTTATCTTCAATTTGTAATATCTTCTAAAAATATTGGACAAAAGAAATAAGTAGTTGTATAATTTTAATATATATCATTTCTTTTGAGCACAAAAATTCCTTGTCAATCTAAAAATGTGCAGAAGAAATAAATAGTAGGTCTACTATATCACTAAGTAAGGAGGAATTTAAAAACTAAAATCAGGATTAAATGTGAGTAAATATGCTCAAAAGTCTAAAATCCAAAGTATAGTTTGTGCTGACTTCATAGCAGAAAAAGTTGCAAAAATAAAATCTTCATCAGGTAAAACAATCTAACAGGACAAAGATGTAGAAATCTGTAGGTGCAACTAGTCAATGGTTAAGTCCCAAAAACTAAGGGCAAAACAAAAATCTAGGAAAGGAAAAGCGAATTAGATGAAAATCCACAAAATTAAATAAAAAATGATTGTGGATACGTACCGATAATAGCTTTGTCGGGAATTTACGACTGTGGAGTGTACAATGAGCTCTGTGAATACATCAGAACTTATAAGTAGTTGAACTTAAACCAAAGCGTACACATCGAAACAGTAACTACAAATCGTGAGATTGTAGCGAATCATCTAGCATATACACTTTTGTATATGTTTTCAGTAGCAGAATGAGAACTATGTTAAAGAAACTGAACAACCTACAAATCAGGGACCGGCTTATTAAAGCCTTTATTATGATCGCCTGTATGTTGGCTACTGTCTCGGCTGTCATATTAATTACAATGATCGTAATGTCTCGTCTCTACGCATCCGCAATTGTTGATTATGGGTTTGCACAAGGAGATGTTGGAAGAGCGATGGCACAATTTGCTGATGCCCGCTCCGCAATGCGCGGCATTATTGGCTATGATGACCAAAATGCCATCAAGACATTATTGAACAATCGCAAAACCTATAAGGAAAATTTTACAAAAGAATTTGAAAATCTCGAATCCCGTATGGTTACAGCGGAAACCAAGAAACTATACAGCGATATAAACACATTACTTGTGGATTATTGGAAACTAGAGGAGTCCATTATTCTTCAAGGGTCGGGTGTCGACTTATCACAATCTAAACTCGCACAGCAAAAAGCAGTAAATGAGTTGATGCCCATATACAACGAAATCTATGACAAACTGACACAAATTATGGAGACCAAAGTTGATATGGGTGAGAATGTTTCTACGACGCTCACAATTGTTGTTATCATACTTACAATCATTATCATCATTGTTATTACGATTTCTATTATCTTTGCAATTTCTCTTGGCCGAGGCATTGCAAACAGCATTGCATCCCCGATTGACCAAATCAAGGCGCGTCTTGATATCTTTGCAAAGGGAGATCTCTCGTCGCCGTTCCCGACTGTTGAGACAAAAGACGAACTTGCTGATATGGTTAATGTTACCATTAATATGGCTGCATCTTTACAGTTTATTATCCATGATGTAGCGCAGGTACTTGACCAGATGGCAAACGCAAACTTTGCAGTTATCAGCAAAGACAGAAGCAGATATGTCGGTGAATTTGAAGGAATTTTGACCGCAATGAGACTGCTAAAAAGACAGATGGCTGAAACCATACATGCAGTAACTGAAGCTTCTAATCAAGTGGCTGCAGGTGCAAGCAACCTAGCAGACGCTTCTCAAAGCTTAGCAGAAGGCGCCACTGACCAAGCAGGCGCTGTTGAACAAATGCAAGCAACTATCACAACTATATCCGACGATATTCGTGCAACAGCAGCAAATGCAGGCGATTCTTACAATCAAGCACGTACTTATGCGGATGAAGCAGAACGCAGTCACAGAGAAATGAAGGCAATGATGGAAGCAATGTCACGCATCAACGATGCCTCTCAAAAAGTAGGAAATATTATCTCCGAAATTGAAGATATTGCCTCTCAGACAAATCTACTTTCCTTAAATGCTTCTATCGAAGCAGCAAGAGCTGGAGAAGCTGGAAGAGGTTTCGCCGTTGTAGCAGACCAAATTCGCCAGTTAGCAGAACAAAGTGCCAAATCTGCCGCTGAGACAAGAAATTTAATCGAAACTTCGCTGAGTGCAATCGCCGACGGAAGCAAAACCGCGGATATTGTCAATGTCTCTATTGACCGTGTTGTAGAAGGCATCGAATTGATTGCCAGCTCCTCCAAAGCGATCAGTGAAACAGCAACCGAACAAGCAGAGGCAATGAAACAGACAGAACTTGGCGTGAACCAAATTTCCGAGGTTGTACAGTCAAATTCCGCGACAGCACAGGAAGCTTCTGCAACAAGTGAAGAACTTTCCGCACAGGCAATGACTCTCGATTCTTTAATCAGTAAATTTACTTTGCCAACGGACTAATACAAACTACATATCTCTACTTATCATACACGGGCACCTGTCAGCTTTATCTGACAGGTGCCCGTGTGTAAAACCTCTTTTTATAATCTCTTTTTATCTTTTTCACGAACTTTTCAAATTATCTTCTTGCATATACACTATTTTGCCATCTACAATCGTATATTTCACTACTCCTTGAAGTGTCTGCCCTACAAAAGGAGAATTGGACGACTTAGAAGCAAATTCCTTGACTGTCCATGAAGCATTTATATCAAATATTACAAGGTCAGCTGATGCTCCTTCTGATAATGTTCCAGCCATAAGATGATACAGACGTGCAGGTGCTGTAGACATTCTTTCTATCAGTGTATCCACAGACAATTGACCTGTATCAACTAAGTTTGTAATCCCAAGTGCCAGTGCAGTCTCAAGACCAATAATGCCACTTGGTGCCTCTGTGATTGGTTTTGCTTTCTCTTCTGTGCTATGTGGCGCATGGTCTGTGGCAATAATGTCAATTGTACCATCTTTTAATCCTTCAATCACCGCAAGTCTGTCTGCTTCCTCGCGAAGCGGCGGATTCATCTTTGCAAGTGTTCCATACTGAAGAACTGCTTCCTGAGTCAAACTAAAATGATGTGGGGTTGCCTCCGCATGAATATTGTCAAATCCCTGTTCTGCTGCCTTTCTCTTTGCTTCTCGAACCAGCGCAACACCCTCCTTGGTACTAATATGTTGAATATTTAAGCTGGCATTTGTTTCCAAAGCCAGTTGCAGGTCACGCGCAATCATAGAAATTTCAGCTTCTCGCGAAGAACCGCCAATCTTATAATATTCTGCTATCTTGCCTGCATTCACTCCATTCTCTTGTATAAATTTTGGATTTTCTTCATGCAAGCTGATTGGAACCTTTAGCGCTGCCACTTTTTTAAAAGCGCTCTTTGTCAGCGTTGCATCCATAATAGGCTTCCCGTCATCTGTAAAACCAACCGCTCCCTGACCGAAAAGCAACTCCATGTCGGTCAATTCCTCTCCAGCCATTCCTTTTGTCACTGTAGCACAAGTATAAATTTTTAAGTCTGTTTCTTTTCCTTTTTGCAAGACATAAGTCAACGTCTCTACATTATCCACGACAGGATTTGTATTTGCCATAAGTACAACACTAGTAAATCCACCTCGAAGTGCCGCTTTTGCTCCTGTCTTAATATCTTCTTTGTAAGAGAATCCTGGGTCGCGGAAATGTACGTGCACATCCACAAGCCCTGGTGCCACAATACAACCTAATGCGTCAATTATCTGGCATGAGTTGACTTCTTCCAATGCGCAACTCTCGTCTATAATCTTTTCAATTTTCCCATCTTTTATCAAAACAGATGCCTGTTTTTTTATTCCATTTGCTGGGTCAACTACTGTACCGTTTTTTATCAAAATCATCTCTCTTTTCCCTCTCTTTAAAACGTATTGTATCTCAATATTTTATCCTATATCATTTTGTTACTTAAATTCAATCGCCTTATCTGCAATATTTTCTGTTTTTACGACAACATAAGGTCGTGTTGGTGTATTTGTCACATTCTCTGCCTTTCCAGGTCCGATCAGTGTCGTATCAAATACCAGCGATTCCTCTGTCTCATAGAACGCATTCACGCTAATACTATATCCGCCGCTTGGCTGCTCACCATATCCCACAGCAATATAAAGCTCCTCCCCGAGCGTATAGCTAATTTGAAATGGCTGTGCAGACTTTTCCGCAATAATTTCTTTGAGGGAATCTGGCTGTTGGTCTTCCCCAATTACCGTAAATTCAATATCTTTCAGTTTATCCGCCTCCGTACTCTCACCGGCACAGCCCGCAAGGCACAACAACATCATTAAACACACTGCCACAAATATGGCAAGTCTTCTCTTCTTTTTTCCCAATTTGTCCATTCTGCCTCCTAAAGATTATATTATATCTATATTTATGCTATTTTCGGGGAAGATATACTTTAAAAACTTGATTTTAACTGCGATAATGTATAGAATAGAATGGAATATAAATTTTTAATTATAGGAAAGCGTGTCTGATAATGCGCTGAGAAAGGTATGGTACTTTTATGATTCGATTAATACTTGTTGCAGGTTTTGTCATTCTCTTTCTAATACTAAGTACGCCAATTATGTTGGTAGAATGGTTAATTGGCAAACACCACCCAGAAATTAAAAGTCGGTCTAGTCTAGCAATTGTAAACTGGGCATTTCGGGGAGTTCGCTTTCTTTCTGGTACAAAAGTAGAGTATATTGGAGAAGAAAATATCCCAACTGATACGCCAGTCCTCTACATTGGCAACCATAGAAGCTTCTTTGATGTAGTGTTGACTTATATTCGTGTACCGCGCCCTACTGGTTATATCGCTAAGAAAAGTATGGAAAAAATACCACTATTAAATATTTGGATGCGCAATCTTCACTGTTTATTTCTTGACCGTGAAAATATCAAGGCAGGTATGCAGACAATCCTTGCTGCCATCGACCTAATGAAAAATGGCAAATCTATTTGCATCTTTCCTGAAGGTACTAGAAACAAGGAGGAAGGCTCGCTGCTTCCCTTTCATGAAGGCAGCTTTAAGATTGCGGCGAAGGCGGACTGCCCCATTGTTCCCATGACCATCAACAACAGTGCTGCTGTCTTTGAAAACCAATTTCCATGGATTAGAAAAGCGCATGTGATTATTGAATACGGCAAACCAATCTATATCAAGGAGTTACCCAAAGAACAGCAGAAAAAGTTGGCACCTTATATGCAAAATATTATCTTGGAAACCTACAACAAAAATCAAGAATGGATTTAATTCATCACACTAAAAACCAATTTATATTATGAGAGTCGTGTGATAATCTCCTCAAAATGCATTCCGTGAGATGCCTTGACAAGCACGAAATCACCTTCTTGAATTATGCTGTCCAACTCAGAAAACAATGCTTTTTTATCTACAAAATACAAACACTTTGTATTTTCTGGCGCTACACTTTGTGCGCCTTCATACATGTTCTTACAAAGTTCTCCAACACAGATTAGCACATCAAGTCCTTTTTGCACCGCGTAAATACCCACTTCGCGGTGCAGTGCTGCCTCCTCAATACCAAGCTCGAACATATCTCCTAATATCGCAACTTTCCGCCTTTTTTTATCGGCAAAATATGTCGTACTAAGTAAGTCAATGGCTGCTTTTGTTGAGACCGGATTGGCATTATAACAGTCATCAATCAATGTAAAACGGCTCGTATGCATCACATGGCTTCTACCGTCCACTGCCTTCACCTCTCGAATTCCACATTGAATTTGTGTTGGCGTCAAACCAAAATACGCTCCAATTGCGGCCGCAGCAAGTGCATCGTACAGCATATGTTCCCCAGGAAGTGGTATCTCTACCGGAAATGCCATCTTATCAATATGAATCTGTGCTACGCTACCGTTGAGTCCTCGATTCTCATACGCATCTGCATAGACTCCATAATTGCTTGCACTGCCAAAAAATATTGGTATACTACCTTTTACTTCGCGAACTGTAATGAGCTTATCATCATCTCCGTTCAAGAAAATTCCGGCGCCTTCTTGCATAAAGTCAAAAATTTCTGACTTCGCCCTAAGAATTCCTTCCCTCGTTCCAAGATTCTCCAAATGACACTGTCCAATATTGGTAATCAGACATACATCAGGTTTTGCAATCTGGCTTAGCCTATGCATCTCTCCAAAGTTACTGATACCCATCTCAAGCACTGCAATCTCACAATCTTGACATATGCGAAGAACTGTAAGTGGCAGTCCAATCTCATTGTTATAATTGCCCTCTGTCTTTAGAACTTGGAATTTTTGCGATAGAACGCTGGCGACAAACTCCTTCGTGCTAGTCTTTCCAACGCTGCCTGTAATTCCTACTACCTTCGCTTGTATTTGTCCTCTGTAATACTCTGCCAACTCTCGAAGCGCCCGAAAACTGTCCTCCACAACAATATATGGTCCTTTCGGGTGTGCTGGTGGCTGCTCACATATTACTCCCAATGCTCCTGCATCAAATACATTGTCGATAAAGCTATGCCCATCCACATGTTCCCCGCGCGTTGCAATAAAAATATCGCCTGCGCCAACTTTCCTAGAATCAAGAAACACTCCTTTTGCTTCGACAGTATTGACATCAATATGACTTGACAACGCTTCTGTATTAAGAATGCCTTTTACTGCTTCTGCAATCTTTTTTAATGTCATATTTTTCATGACAATCTCTCCCTCTCCCAAAATTTACCTTCGCGGCCACTTCACCTTACTGTCACACATACTTTTGTAAAGAACTGTCGATAATCCGCTGACACAAATCCGCAAAATCCATACCTACTGCCGCTGCTTCCTGTGGAAGCAGAGACGTCGGTGTCATGCCAGGCAACGTATTTGCTTCTAAGCAGTAAAACTGATATTCATTATCCATACGAAAATCCATACGCGCATATGTTTTTAGACGAAGCGCTCGATATACTGATTCTGCACAAGACTGCATTGCTTTTGTCACATTTGCGTCTAATTCTGCCGGGCAAGTTTCCACGGTACTACCTGCTTGATATTTATTTTTATAGTCATAAAAACCAACCTTTGGAGCAATTTCAATAACAGGCAATGCTTCTCCATCAATCACCCCAATAGAAAACTCTCTTCCATCTATGTACTGTTCAATCAATACTCTGTCCTCAAATGCAAATGCCTGTTCCAATGCAAAATCCAGCTGTTGTCTATCATCTGCGCGATAAACTCCTACACTTGAGCCACCGCAATTTACTTTTACTATACAAGGAAAAATATTCCATGCATTTATAATCTGCGTCTCTTTATTGCATACTGTTATCCATTTTGGAGTAGGTATCCGATATTTATGAAAAAGTTCTTTCGAGATTGCCTTATCCATAGCGAGTGCACTAGAAATATAATCTGTTCCGGTATATTTGATATCCAGAAGATCAAACATTGCTTGAATCTTTCCATCCTCGCCATTCTGTCCATGAAGCGCCAAAAATACAATATCTGCCTGCCGGCAGATGTCAATCACATGTGGTCCAATCGCACATTCTGGATGCTCTCTTCGCAGTGCCTTTATCACACTGATATCTGGATTATTTTCCGAGATGCTGCCAAAGTTTTCACTCCAGTCTTTGTTCAAATCAAATAGGTTCTCAACCTCCTGTTCATATCCCAGATACATATCCAGAAGGACTGTCTGGTGCCCTTTTTGTCTAAGTGCATGATAAATCATGGAACCTGTCACTAAAGATACATCTCGTTCTGTGCTGGTTCCTCCTGCCAAAATAACAATTTTCATAATAATTCGACCATTCCTCTCCTAATCGCTCAATTACGCACAACCTGCTGTATATCTCTCTAATATATGTACAAAGGTCTCTGTCTGTGCCGTCTTTCCAAAAATATGTGCTAGAACTTTCTAAAGAGGACAAACAGCGACCAAAACAATTTGCAGTACATTTCTGCTGTGCATTATCGTAGGGCAGTAATCCCTTACTGTTCTTATTCTACACGCATTTACTTCACAAGTAAAGCTACTAAAACAAAATCTATTGCGAGGATATTCTTCTGTATTACTGTTCACGCTTTATCTGATTTAGCGCAATTACCTTTACAAAGGCATAAACAGCAACAATTTTGTACACAAATTGAGAAAAGACTTTGATTTAATACACAACTTTCATCCTTAGTTGGACAATTAAACTATAACTATTTTACCACAATCTACATCGGAAACCGCTGCATCTCGATAAACTATTTTTCCGTCAATCAGTGTCATTAATGTTCTAGTAAATATCTTCATCGGATTATCATCAAAAATTGCAATATCTGCATCTTTTCCCGGTTCCAGACTTCCCACACGCTCAGAAATACCACAGATTTTTGCTGCATTGATTGTCAATGCCTTAAATCCGTCCTCCATAGAAAGTCCTTGTTTTACACAAAGGCCAACACACAAAGGAAGTGATTGAATTAAAGATACGGGATGGTCTGTGGTGACGGATACTATAACACCTGCCTGGGCCAAAATACCTGCCGTCTTAAAAGCAACATTCTGTACTTCTATCTTGTTGCGGGTTGCCAAATCTGGTCCAACTATAGCTGGAAAACCTGACGCAGCAATTTCTTGTGCGATAAGATGCCCTTCGCTACAGTGATCCAATGTCATTTTTAGGTCAAATTCTTTTGCAATGCGAATTGCCGTAAAAATATCATCCACGCGATGCACATGTGCTTTGAGTGGTATTTTCTTTTCAAAAACAGGTCGCCATGCCTCATAGTGCAAACTAAAATCTTCATTTTCCCATTCACTTTTCTGTAGATATTGTCGCGCGCTTACAAGTTCGTTGCGCAGCATTCCGGCAATTGCCATGCGTGTTACAGGCGATGTATTCATTCCTGCATAATTCACTTTAGGGTTCTCGCCAAACGCAACTTTCATTGCCGATGGAAACTTAAGAATCAAATCGTCAATTCTTCTACCGCTCGTCTTCACAACGGCAAACTGGCCTCCGACAACATTTGCGCTGCCGGGACCAATGTTTGCAGAAGTAATACCAGCTCTTACTGCGTCAGCAAAAGCTGCATCCATCGTGTTGATGGCATCGATTGCGCGAAGCATTGGAGTGATAGGATGCACTGTCTCATTACAGTCATCACCCTCTTGCCCTTTCTTCTCCTCGGTGATGCCCATATGACAGTGAGACTCAATAAGTCCTGGCATTACCAGATGATGGTTCACATCTATCTTCATACAATCCGCAGATTGTGGGAGTTCTATATTTGGAGACACCTCAAGGATTTTTCCGTCCTTTATAAGTATGCTGCCCTCAAGAATATCCGTCTTATATTGTTTGCATAGTACGTCGCTCATACTGCGGATTGCTGCATTTTCCAATAAAAGCATATTGTCAATAACCATGCCCTTCCATGATATTTTATCCCCGATGCAGAGGGTCGACGGGAACACCATCCTTTGTAAGTTTATAATAAATGTTAGTTCCTTCCTCCGCATAATAGATTGTGGGCTTTGCTACTTTTCCTACAACATCACCAGCGGATACTTTGTCTCCACTTTTCAGACTAATATCACTAAGTTGCCCGTACGTAAGTTCATATCCATTTCCTAAGTTAAAGCAAATGGTGTTGCCAGTCTTAGCATCATAATATACATCTGTCACTACACCATCCGCCGCTGCAGTAATTGCTTGCCCTTCACTCGCTGCAATCACTAATGCGGGATTATAATAGTATTGTTGCATTGTAGTATGATAAACTGCCTTGTCCATACTATAGTCCAACAGAACATCGCCGATTACTGGAAGTGCAAGAGAATCCTCGTCAGAAAATGTCAGTGGTGTATCCATCACAAGATCTTGGTCTTGCGCCTGCTCCTGCCCATCCATAAATACTGCCGCTTTGTCTGTTCCCTCAAGTGCATTCTTTAGCTTTGTGTTCTCCACTTGTCCTGAGTTTGCTTCTGTAAAAGCTGGATCGACATCCATGTCATTATTGTCGCTTAAATCATATATATCTTCATCCACAAATCCGTTGTCTGTCTTCTTTTTTTGTGTAGAAGCTTCTGACTGTGCTTCGCCAGATACAAATTTGGTATCTGTAAGACCTGTATCCTCTTCTTTTGTCGTAATGTTTTCCTGTTCCAGCTTTGCAAAATCTATGCGATTTTCTTCTTTTTTCTCTTCGCCCTGCTTTGACATATATACGCCTGCAAGAGTAAGTGCTGACAATACAAACACCGATGCCGCAATAATACTAATCTTTTCCCTCTGCAAGGCAGGACGCCTGTTGTTTCGTCTGTTCATCCTTTCCCTCCATTTCCGGCAAACAGTTCTGCCTCTGACAAAACTGCAACAAACCCTTTGCCTGTCTATAGCATTGACGCCTCAGGAGGATTTTATTCATAAATATTGACCCTGATATCACCGTAAAAATATTTTAATATCTCATAAAAATCCATGCCTTGTGTTGCAAGTACATAGGCATAATTAAGAGAAAAACCTACTTGATCGCCTGCCTCAGACACCAGCATTCCCGCAGGAGAAGTGGTAAAAAAAGGAGCTGTAGTTACGCTCCCATCCTTCGTAATTACAGCTCCTTTTACAGCATCAGCCGCACGTTCTATTTCATTTAATTTTATGAGCGCATCGAAATCCGACACAGCTTCTGTATGAATCTGGTAAAAATGGTCTGCCGCAAAGTGCATTTTTTCATAGTCAAGCACCTCGGGACATTGTTCTGTCTCCCATATAGATACCAGATTGCTGCGACACACAATTGCAAGCGCTTTCAAATACTCCTGTTCTGGATCTCGCATTGTATCTGTTCCAGCAATATAATCCTCGGAAGAACTAAACACCATATCTTCTGGAACCGCCCGATACATTAAATATTGTGTCAGTTGTTCCGGCTGGAAAACAAAACGACCAATATCCTCCTCTACGCGGATAACAAAGCGCTCATCCATTCCACCTTCTTCATTCTCCTCCTGCTTCCACTCCCCTTTATCAGGTTTGACAAATACAGTTCCGATTAGTGGAACACACACAATGAAGGTTATCAGCCGCGAGATTTTTTTCACAGCAAACTCACCTGCCTGCAATATTTCATTGTTTCTATTTTATGCATTTTTTAAAATACTATACCCAAATGCTCTCCTTAACCATCTATCATAATATCCATTGCCTGCATATCATTGATAAGAACAACCTCCTTATGCTTTCCACCAAATTCACCGTCAAGTGTCCATGCAACTTCTTCCTGCGATTCTATAATAAGTTTGCCAGACTTAAAACTGTACATGTATTGTGTATCTATGTTTTGAATTGCAAGCGCAGCCAAAATTGAATTTAATTCCATAGGATTTTTTGGCATTTTAATCAAGGTCACTTCAAAAAGACCATCATTCAACGCAATATTTCCCTTAAACACATTGCCCGCAATACTTTTAAAACCGCCAACCGAATAAGAGTTTGTGACCATGCCAAATATAAAATCATCCTCAATTATCTTTGTATCTCCATTTTCTGACATACTTGTCACTTTTAACCGATAAGACTTAATATTCTGAAGATGTTTTACCCCCTCAAGAATATAGGCCATATGCCCCAACATATTTTTCATTTCTTGCGGTGTTCCATATGAAACCTCTGTAAAAAGTCCAAACGCAGCAATATATACAAACACATCCTCATTAAATCTACCTACATCACACGAAAATACAGTACCATTTACCACTGTCTCCGCTGCTTTTTTCATGGTCGAAGAAATTTTTAAACTGTTCGCAAAATCATTTGTGCTTCCTGCTGGAATATAACCGATTGTCGTCTTAAAACCCGACTGCATCATCCCTGTCACAATCTCATCTAGTGTACCGTCTCCGCCACTACACACCACAAGGCTGTAAGATCTATTGCGCTCTCGCATAATTCGACAGGCATCTCCTCGCTCCTGTGTAGGATACACTGTCACCTCGTATCCAGATTTTACCAAAATATCCACAATCTGTAACAAGTTATTTTTAATTAGCCCTTTCCCTGAATGTGGATTGATTATAAACAATGCTTTTTGCTCTAAAACTGTACTCATCCATCACCTCTGAGCTTTTCTGCCAGCTCACTCAGCTTCCTCAATCTATGATTTACACCCGATTTTCCCACTGTTGGAGATAAATATTCTCCCAACTCCTTCAACGCTGCATCTGGATATTCCAGACGTAGCTGCGCAATCTGTCTAAGATTTTCTTTCAGATTATCAAAACCATAATGTTCTTTGATATATTGAATATCCGCAATCTGCTTTGCAGCTGCGTTGACCGTCTTTGTAATATTGGCGGTCTCACAATTGACCCTCCTGTTAATAGAATTTCGCATATCCTTAAAAATCCGTAAATTTTCAAGATTCATTAAAGAAATATGGGCACCGATTACATTTAGCAACTCCACAATCTCCTCACTCTCTTTGATATATACAACCTGATATTTCTTTCGCATCACTGTTTTTGCGTGAATATGATATACAGATAGTGTATCCATTAGCTGAGTTGCCTGCTGTGCATCCCCACACACAAATTCCAAATGATATCCTTTTTCTGGATTGCTCATAGAACCAATGCCTAAAAAAGCCCCCCTTAAAAAGGCGCGCTTACAGCATAAACTTTTTATCAACAGTGGATTGACAAGTAGTTCGTCACCACAACATTTTATCGTCTGGAGTATTTTATGCACACCACCAGCATCTTGTACTACATATTCTTGTGCACAAAACTGCTGTCCGAACAATCGTTCAAAAAGCATATGACATCTTTGTACAATCAATGGAGTATCTACTGGCAATTCAATTCGATTCTTCCCCAAAGAATCTGTTTTTACGGTTCCTACATACACTAAAATTGCTGCGAGTTCTGCTATTTGACAATGTCTTGCATCATTTTCAAACCTTACAAGTTCATCTTTCACATCTCCCGAAAAAGACATTGAACCACCTACTTTGTATCCCTATGGCGCAAGGTAAGCCCATAATCACCCTTATCTTTCATGCACTTATAAAGTTCACCGGCAAGCGTCACGCTTCTGTGCTGGCCACCTGTACATCCGATTGCAATGACAAGTTGATATTTTCCTTCATTAATATAATGTGGAATTAAAAAATGAATCATATTCGTAAGCTTATCCAAAAACGTATGTGCTTCTGGAAAACTCATAACATAATCTTGTACCTCACGATCCAGTCCTGTCTTTTGTTTTAATTCATCAATATAAAAAGGGTTTGGCAAAAACCGCACGTCAAAAACCAAATCTGCATCTTGGGGAATGCCATGTTTGAAGCCAAAGGACATTATATTTACCATCAAGTTATTGTAAGACTGATTATTCACAAATATTCGGTCCAACTCCACCTTCAATTCCCGCGTTAATAGATTTGTAGTGTCAATTACATAATCTGCTGCCTGCTTAATACTTGCCAGCAGCGCTCGTTCTCTTGTGATGCCGCTCATTAAGTCCCCATCTACCGACAACGGATGAACACGCCGCGATTCTTTATAGCGCTTCAACAATACATTGTCAGCCGCCTCAAGAAATAAAATCTCAAAAGCATAGTTTTCTCGCAGCCGCGCAATAAGCTGATTGACATCCTCAAAAGACTGATCCGCCCGAACATCCAATCCTAGTGCTACCTTTAATATACCATTGTCTGGCATTGCCAAAAGTTCCATAAATTTTTCGATCAATGGTACTGGCATATTGTCAGCGCAATAGTAACCTGCATCCTCAAGCATCTTCATCGCAGTCGACTTTCCGCCCCCACTCATGCCAGTAACAATCACAAATCTCATCCTATCAGCCCTTTCTAATCAAATCCCAGCAAGATGACTTCCGGCTCTATCCTGACCTTAGCAGACGCAAACACTTGCCTCTGCACTTCCATAATCAGCGCTTGAATATCCGCGGCGGAAGCATTGTTTTTATTGATGACAAAACCACAATGTTTCTCAGAAATCTGCGCGCCCCCTACAGAAAAACCACGCAAACCCGCTTCCTCAATCAATTTTCCTGCATAATAGCCCTCCGGCCGTTTAAATGTGGAACCTGCGCTTGGATATTCTAACGGCTGTTTTTCTCGCCGTCTACATGCCAATTCCTCCATCTTTGCTTGTATTTCATCTTTATTTCCGAGTGTAAGTGCAAGTGTCACCTCCAAGACAATCAGTGGTTGTTCCTTTACTAGACTATGCCGATATGCAAAGTTCATTTCTGCACCACTTTTCTCAATCAGCTTACCACTTGGTGTCATTAGAAGCACACGTTCTACAACCTGACGCATCTCCCCGCCGTAAGCTCCCGCATTCATGACAATCGCACCGCCAATACTACCAGGAATCCCAGCCGCAAACTCAAATCCTGTCAGCCCATTCTCACATGCCTTATGCGCTACCTGCGCCAGTGAAGCCCCTGCCTCACAGACTAACTTGGTTTCATTCACAACGATATGCGTATATTTATTTGACAAATGCAATACAACACCGCGTATACCCTTGTCACTAACCAACACATTACTGCCATTTCCCAATAGATAAAAATCTTCATTTAGATAAGAAAATCCCTCTGCTTGTAATGCCACAAGCACTTTACTAAGCTGCGCGGAAGTATTAATCTCCACAAATATGTCAGCCTTACCACCTGTGCGAAAGGTGGTATGCGCTGACATCTCTTCATTCATCAGTATTTGCTCCGAATCTAATATTTGGGATAATCTTTGGTAGAGTCTTTGTTTTACTTCCTGATTAAACTCTGTTTTCAATTGCTGAAACCTCTTATTTAAAACCGTTCTATTTTATATTTTTATTGTGATACTTTTTCTCTCTTTTATTCTTCTGATTCATTATGGTTCATGCCAACAATATTTTTATCACACGAACCATAATTTTTATTCTAGTACCAACTTCGCCGCACCATAAATCCCGGCATCATTTCCAAGCGTAGCAAGTCGAAACTGTGCTTCTTTGCATCCGTGAAAAACATATGTTTCATAATACTTCGAGACATACTGGCACAGAATCTCTCCTGCTTTTGAGACGCCACCGCCAAGAACAATCACTTCTGGATTTACAACACATGCAATCATTGCAAGTCCTTTTCCAAGGTACTCACCAAACTGTTCTGCCACTTCACATGCAAGACTGTCACCCTCTTTAACTGCATCAAATACTGTCTTTGCACTCAACTTTTTATTTGCTTTTGCTGCTCGGAGTATACTATCTTGTTCAGAGCTAGAAAGCGCTCTGTCTGCAAGACGCACAATACCGGTCGCAGATGCATATTGCTCCAGGCATCCATGCCCGCCACAGCCGCATTCATCAGGTTCTCCTTCCGCAATGTGAATATGTCCGATTTCTCCCCCTGAACCAGTAGCGCCCGTTACCATCTTTCCATTGACAATAATACCACCGCCAACACCAGTGCCAAGAGTTGCAAGCACCATATTACTACAACCTTTTCCACCTCCGCACCACATTTCTCCAAGAGCTGCCACATTTGCGTCATTTCCTGCCTTTACAGGCATCTGTAATAAATTGCCAAGCACCTCATTTACATTGATTACACTCCAACCAAGATTGACTGCCATATGTACAATTCCTTGCTCATCTACTGGCCCAGGAACACCGATTCCAACCCCGATAACATCTTCTTTTGTAATCTGTTTCTCTGCAATTTTGTCCAGTATAGCCTTTGCAATATCCGGCAAGATTTGACTTCCATTGTCTTCTTTGTGCGTCAAAATCTCCCATTTATCTACCACAGTTCCCTTCGGGTCAAAAAGTCCAATCTTCACTGTAGTTCCACCCAAATCAACTCCAAAACAAAATTTACTCATATTGTTCTCCTTGTATTCTATGCTCTATCTTTATATCTCTTTACTCTTCCTCATCATCACGCGGCTTTGCCAAAGAGTTCTGTACACGTTGATACAACTCCTGTGCAGCATTGTAACCCATCTTTTTCTGACGATAATTGACCGCTGCCGACTCACAAATAATCGCAAGATTTCTGCCGGGTCTTATTGGTATATTATGACAGACAACTTTGTTTCCTAGATATTCTGTGAAATTCTCCTCAAGTCCAAGTCTATCATACTTCTTTTCCTTATCCCAGTCTTCCAGTCGAATGACTAAATTAATATTGGTGGTATCCATAACGCTCTGCACACCATAAAGAGTCTTTACATCTATAATTCCAATACCGCGCAACTCAATAAAATGTCGTGTAATATCTGGTGCCGAACCAATCAAAGTATCATCGCTTACTTTTCTAATTTCCACAACATCATCTGAAACAAGACGATGACCGCGCTTAATCAACTCCAGCGCCGCCTCACTCTTGCCAATACCACTCTCTCCTGTAATTAATACCCCTTCTCCATATACATCTACCAACACACCATGCACAGAAATACAAGGGGCGAGTTTCACATTCAACCATCGTATAATCTCCGCCATAAAAGCAGAGGTCGGCTTTCCTGTAACTAGAATTGGCACATTATGTTTTAACGCCGCCTTCATAAAAATCTCATCTGGTTGCAGATTTCGACAAAAAATAATACAGGGAGTTTTCTCCGAAATAACTCTTGGGTAAACCTCCTCTTTCTTTTCATCGGTAAGATTCTTCATATAAGAATACTCCACAAAACCAATAATCTGCGGTCTAGTCTCCTCAAAATGCTCAAAATATCCTGCCAGCTGCAACGCTGGTCTGTTGATATCTGGCTGATGAATTTTTACGCTCGCCACATCAATCTGTGGTGTCAGATTTTTGAGCTTAAGCTTTTCAATTACCTGTTCAATACTTACACTTGCCATTTTTATTTTCCCTCGTTTCTTTCCTTATAGACCAATGCATATGCTGTCGTTGGTTTTTTGGTGCGAAATGTAATTGTATCATTTGATGCATCCAAATCATCATAAATATATACCTCTCCTTCACCGATTGCTAATAGCCGAAAGCTTCTTCCCGCACGACGATATTCCTTCGGAATCGTAAGTATATAATCCAACTCATTCGCTGTCTCATGCACAGGCTGTAACTCTTTCTCGACATTGATATTAAATGTTGTTGCAAAAATATAGTCGTCTATAAATGCAGCGTACGCCTCATAACATGCTGTGCCTGGATACAACCGCTGCGCCGATACCTTCAGAGTAGGGTCCGGTGTCAGGGGGGACAGTTTACAGATTGGTGTAATTTCATGACCATTTGGATTTTTTAGTACGTTATTCCAGGGTGCTTTCTTCGTCCTTGCTGAATACACATTACTTATAGTTGGATTCGTACTTTCCTGAAAAGTTTTCGCTTTCTTACTGTCATCCAGAACATAAGCAGCGCCCATTGAATTGGATTGTGCAAATGCCAAAATACTATCCATACTGGTGTACGGTATCGTCCCATACATCCGCGTCTGCACTTTCTCATTGACAATTCTAAAAACAGGCCAATGACTAATTCCCTCAAAAGCATTCTTGTCGTTAATAAAAGTGCTTGTCGCAATAGTGATATATTTTATGTTAGGACACTTATAAAATGCATATGCACCGATAGATGTAATGGAACTGTCAATAATGAGATATTGTGCAGATGAGCTATGCCAAGGCCGTTCATATAGCTTCCAGTAATCTACATCAGGAAAATCTCCTGTACCACAAAGTCGAATAATATTGTCATCCATATGCGCACTAATATTTGTTCCCTCAAGATAATGCCATCCATTTCCTGGATGAGTCCAAGTGCCGACTTCTGTCTGCTGTGTAACTGTCGTTTCCGGTTCCGATTCTTCGGCTTCAGTTGCAATCTCTTCTGGCTCCAGCCCTACTATGTCTTCTATAATGTCCTGTGTTTCTAATTCTTCTAGCACTTCCATTGTGATATCTTGCATTTCCAATTCATCCAATGTGGTGTCTTTCCCCGATTCTTCCGCAGCTTTTATTTGACTGCTTGGCACGACAGAAAATGATAGTGTGAGTGTTAAGAGCGTCGCCAATACTTTATTACATCTTATTTTCATCTGTGTTCTCCTTTCCTTTATTCTCTTGCGCAATTATTATTACTGTTCGCAAAACCAATTATCATTATTATCTCTTTTTCTTAAAATATTTCTTCTGTCGTCATTATAACATATTACACCAAGAGTTTCCACAGAACTTTTTTAAAATTTAAAACGCCGTCTGAATCCATTTTACTGATCCAAACGGCGACCTGTCTAAGCACCGGACGATTTTACTGCTGACAAACCATAGTATGGCTTCCTGTTGAAGGCGGCTCTCGCCTCTGGAGCTATTCCCCCTGTGTTAAGCTCCTTTTCTGTTACTCTTCGATACTCTGGCATTTCATGTTCAACATAGGTACTCACCATTCTAACCACACCTTTTTCGTTGACAAAATCCATATTAATTCCCCCCTACAATGACTCTTTAGAAAAGATTGTATGAATCTCTTTCTTTATAGCTATATTTATACCACAATATCTCACCAGATACAATAGAAAATTGTGTAATTTTTACAAAAAATAGGAACAAATCCTTTTATTTAAACAAATTTAAAAATATAGAATAAACTCATTTCCAAAAATTAGTTAATTGGGTCTATTCACTGTTAAGTTTCTGTGTTATAATGCCGATATAAAGGTTAAAACCAGTATATTGGCACCTAAATAAAGCTGGTGGAAGCCACGGAAGGCGTCACATTCCCCACAGCAAGCTGACAGGGCATCAAATCTGCAACACAGCAATCTGCGAGGTTTGCGACTTTTGCGGCATTTGCCAATATCCACTACACAGTCGATTGGCTCGTTGCGCGCGGGAATTTTTGATTATAGAAAGGGAAGGGATACCATATGAGTTTATCAGGAATTGGAAATAACAATACAACAGATTTGTATGCTGTTGAAGCAGAGAAAAAAGAAAATGCCTCTTCAAAAGTTGATACCTCGAAGAATGAAGCTGTAGCAGGTACTGAAGAAAAAGAAAAACCAGCTGCTATCTATGACAAAAGAGCACTGACTGAGGAAGATAGAAAGTCTATTGTAGCACAGTTGAAAGCGGATCAGGAGAAACGCCAGAATCAATTGACAGATTTAGTACATAGCATGCTCAATACTCAGACCAATACATTTGGTGAGGCAAACAATATCTGGCAGTTCCTTGCAAAAGGAAATTATACGGTTGATGCTGCAACACAGAAAAAAGCACAGGAAGCAATCTCAGAGGATGGTTATTGGGGCGTTAAGCAGACATCCGACCGAATTGTATCATTTGCTACCGCACTTGCAGGCAATGATTCCAAACAGCTTGAAAAAATGCGTGATGCTTTCTTAAAAGGATATGAAAAAGCTGAGAAGACATGGGGCGGCAAACTTCCTGAAATTTCAAAGAAAACTTACGATGCTGTACTCGAAAAATTTGATAAATTAATGGAGCCGAAGACAGAAGACAAAGATCCAGCAAAAGACACTGTTACAACAACCGAAGACGGAACCGTTGTTGCAAGAACACAATAAAAAATATTAATCATAAAAATTAGAGTAGGTTTTCCCTACTCTAATTTTTATTTTACAATCAAAAGTTTATCGCCCGCCTTAATATCATCTTCTGTCAAATTGTTCATTTCTTTAATTCGCCCTACGCTGACATAGTATTTCTTGCCAATTTGCCAGAGTGAATCTCCCGGTTTCACATAATAAATCGCAAATCCTGGTAATTTCTCTAACACCTCTGCATCAAGTGGCGTAATATTTAAATCTGTCAAAATATCTTCACTCTTTGCACTATACAGACGCAATTCTATCCTCATACTTCCTCGCCATTCAAACTGCGAACTATCCTTGATGCTGACTGTCTGTTGTGGAATCTGAACGGACAGAGAATACTGATCAATTTGTCGGTCATCTACTCCTGGCAATTCTTTCATAATCTCAAATGGTACTGTACTGCGCACCGGATATAGACCTGTACCACTTTCGTTAGAAGCATACAAAACTTGCAGTTCAATATCTCCTGTAAGTCGTACCATTCCCTCCTGAAAAGTCGTTTCCTCCAGTTTTACTCGCGCGTCACTATGGCACACTTGCAAAATTTTTGGATCCGAATCCTCGATTTTTATACTGCGCGTCAACTTTTCTTCTGTGTTTAGTTCCATGCACAAGCTGTGGAACTGCTTACTGTCAATTCCTGCTTTTACCTCGCAGCTCACACCGTAAACATCCGCGACAATAGAGGTACTTTCTTTCTCATAAAGTTTAATCTCTAACTCGATTGTCATCTCAATCCCAATAAGCCGATTTTCCCCGTCAGAGTCCTCTTTAACAGTAATCTCCTCATGTCCCGTCTCATATGCCACATCGGCAATCATGCCCTCTCTGCTATTTTGACATTCCACAGAACCATTAAATGGAATCATTGTCTCATACCAGTTAATTCTGCCAGAAGTATCTTCTCGATACACAATAAATAAACTAATCTCTCCTGTAATTCCCAACTTCTCATCCATTGGTCGAAAATTAATGCTGCTAATCTGTGCATTTTTCCACAGAGCGACACCAATATCTGGCATACCAACTGGCAGTCGTGTCTCCTCGTGAACGCGCAACAAATCTCTTTTTTTCACAATCGTTTCCAGAAAATCTAGGCCCTTTTTGCGGTATTCCAACTTCTCGAGTTCTGAATCTCCTGAATTATCTAGCTCCACACACAACTCTTCTGCAATACTTTCTTCGACTCTAGGTTCCAAGGAAATAACGGCCTGAATGCTAAGTTTTCTTGAGTTAATGATATGTACCCTCATATCATCCAAACTCGTCTTGCAAATTACTCTGTCTGGTCCTTCTAACTTGTCGAGGTAAATTTCCTCCATAAAGGGAACATCCCCTTCCATTCCGGCAAGTGTTTTATCTTCACTCTCCGTCTGATACAAGAACTGATAACACAGACGTCCTTTGACCCAGATCTTGTTCATTCCAGTCTTAATCTCATCTACTTTAATTTTCCCACAGTCGTAGATTACTTTCGCAACATCTGGCTTTGCATCCGACACATTGATATCCGTCTCCAGCGGCACCTGCAATAACGCCTTCGACTTTATCCGCTCTGTATGGATATTTTTCTTCATTAATTCCATATAAAACCTCCCAACAGCGTACACGCTCTAGTAAAATGTATGCTATGCTAGGATTTGTTATGCCTTTTTCAGGCATATCATTCTCTTTGTCTGTGCAAATAATTCCAAAAGACCGACAAGAATAAATTCATGTTTCTATTTTACAGCTCCAATAATCTCTGTCAACGAAGATATTCCATACTGACACATATATTCTTCAATTCCCTTCACCACCTCAACTGTCGTATAAGGATTGACAAAATTCATAGCGCCAATGGCAATACCCGACGCACCTGCAAGCAAAAATTCAATTGCATCCTCTGCACATGCAATCCCTCCCATGCCTATAATGGGAATCTTTACAGCATTTGCCACCTGATAAACCATACGTACTGCAATGGGCTTAATCGCTGGACCAGAAAGTCCCCCCGTCTTGTTTGCCAACGCAAAAGTTTTTTTGTGAATGTCAATCTTCATTGCTGTAATGGTATTAATCAACGATATTATGTCGCTTCCAGCTGCTTCTGCCGCCCTTGCCATCTCTGTGATATCGGTTACATTTGGGGATAATTTCATAATAATTGGCTGCTTTGCCTTTGCTTTAATTTCTTTTGTAATATCAAAAAGACATCTTGGATCTTGTCCAAAGGCAATGCCGCCATGTTTGACATTCGGACAAGATACATTGATTTCTAACATATCAATTGGTTGGTCTGCCAGTTTTTCCACAACTTCTATATAATCTGACACAGACCGTCCACAGACATTGACAATAATTCTGGTATCATATTGTTTTAAAAAAGGGATATCTCGTTCAATAAACACATCAATACCTGGGTTTTGTAGTCCAATTGCGTTAAGCATTCCTCCATAAGTCTCCTGAATGCGCGGTGTCGGATTTCCCTCCCAAGGCACATTGGCAACCCCCTTTGTCACAACTGCTCCTAGACTATTTAAGTCCACAAATTCTGCGTATTCCATACCTGAACCAAATGTTCCTGACGCTGTCATCACTGGATTTTTGAATGTAACGCCCGCTAATGTTATTTTTGTATTCAAAACGCTAATTCCTCCTATTTTATCCTATAGACTCCTGGAATCTATTAGTTCTTATTTGTTCTGTTGCGCTTTCAAATCTCAATATCTTCTGCTGCATAGACTGGCCCATCCGTACAAATCCGCGCATTGTTCACATGAGAATGGTGATCAACTTCTTTTGTTTTCACAACGCAGCCAAGACATGCGCCGACACCACATGCCATTCGTTCCTCCAAAGAAAGGTATGCCTCAATACCTTTTTTGGCTGCATACTGTTTTATTGCCCGCAGCATTGGCATTGGTCCGCATGCAAAAATGATATCTGCCTCCAACTTCTCATCCTCAATCACATTCATAACGTTTCCCTTTGTTCCAACGCTGCCATCTTCTGTCGCCACATGGACTGCCGCATATTTTTGCAAATCCTCTGCCAAAAACAGTTCTTTGTCCCGATAACCGACAATCACATCAACAGATGTCGTATTTTTAACTGTCTTTGCGACCGCGAGCATGGGTGGAATTCCGATTCCGCCGCCCATCAGAAAAAGGCGTTTTCCCTCTGCTTTTTCCAGCGGAAAACCATTTCCGAGCGTTCCGAGAATATCCACTCGGTGGCCTGTTTTGTACCTTGAAAATTCCGCTGTTCCCTTTCCTGCCACACGATATACAATGCGCAGACGACTGTTTGTGATATCGGTCTCGCAGATGCTGATTGGCCGCGGCAAAAGTGCTGACTTGTCCTGCGTATATACACTGATAAACTGCCCTGGTTTTGCCTGACTCGCTAACGTGGTATTGATCCACATATCGTAGATTCCCGGCGCAATCTGTTGCTGTTTGTAAACTCTGGCGGACTCTTTTTTTTTCTGTTCCATGTCACCATTCCTTTCCTTGTTATCAACATTATAATATTCTTATCATATCATAAATTAAAAAAAGGAATCAATATATTCTTATTTTATCTACAAAAAGTCAAAAAGGGCACTATCCAAAAATAGCGCCCAAAATTATTCTATGTATTTATTATGCCAAGAATGTTTTCACTTGTTCATATACGCCTTTTGCATCAAGTTTGTATTTCTCAACAAGCGCTGCGGCAGAGCCCGACTCGCCAAATACGTCTTGCATACCAATCTTGCAGACAGGCACAGGATACGATTTACAAAGCGCATCACAGACTGCACTACCCAATCCACCAATCACAGAATGTTCTTCCGCAGTAACCACTTTTCCAGTCTTTTTTGCAGAATTGACAATAATCTCCTCATCGAGTGGCTTAATCGTACAAATATTGATTACTTCTGCATGAATACCATCTTTCTCAAGCATTTCAGCCGCGCCAAGTGCAGAATCCACACAGATTCCAGTCGCTACTATTGTCACATCTGTGCCTTCTTTCACAACTGTACCTTTGCCAATCTCAAACTTATAATCTGGTCTATCATTGATAACAGGAACAGCCGCACGACCAAAGCGAATATAAACGGGTCCCTCGTATGCTACTGCTGCGCGCACTGCCGCCTTTGCCTCAATATCATCTGCCGGACACATCACAACCATTCCAGGAATCGTGCGCATTAAAGCAATATCTTCGTTACACTGATGAGATGCTCCGTCCTCTCCAACTGTAATACCGGCATGTGTCGCCCCAATCTTTACATTTAAGTGCGGATATCCAATCGAATTTCTCACTTGCTCAAACGCGCGCCCTGCAGCAAACATTGCAAAGGAACTCATAAAAGGAATCTTGCCTGCAAGTGATAATCCAGCAGCCACACCTGCCATATTGCACTCTGCGATTCCACAATCAATATGTCTTTCTGGAAACGCTTTCTTAAATACTCCTGTCTTGGTTGCTTCCGCAAGGTCAGCATCCAGAACAACTAAATTTGGATTCTCTTTTCCAATCTCAACAAGAGCATTTCCATAGCTCTCTCTTGTTGCTATTTTTGAAACGACTTTGTTCGTTTTTACATCTGCCATTTTTTTCTCCCTTCCGCGCCTATGCCAACTGTTGTGCGATTTTCTCTAAATCTGCCATAGCGACTGCATATTCCTCATCATTTGGCGCTTTGCCATGCCAACCCACATTTCCTTCCATAAACGATACACCTTTGCCCTTTAATGAATGTGCAATAATTGCTGTCGGCATACCCTTTGTCTCTCTTGCCTCTTTGAATGCAGCGCGAATTTTATCAAAATCATGTGCATCATCCAAATTGATTACATGAAAATTAAATGCCTCAAATTTTTTATCAATTGGATATGGTGAACACACATCCTCAATTTTGCCATCAATCTGTAAACCATTGTTGTCCACAATCACGCAAAGATTATCAAGTTTTCTATGTCCAGCAAACATAGAAGCCTCCCAAACTTGTCCTTCTTCAATCTCACCATCACCGAGAAGTGTATATACACGGTAATCTGCATTGGACATCTTTGCACCAAGTGCCATACCACACGCTACCGAAATTCCTTGTCCAAGCGATCCTGATGACATATCAACACCTGGTATATGTTGCATACAAGGGTGTCCTTGCAGATAGGAGCCAAGCTTTCTTAAAGTCAACAAATCTTCCACTGGAAAATATCCACGATTTGCAAGTGCGGAATAAAGTCCTGGTGCCGTGTGTCCCTTTGAGAGAACAAACCGGTCTCTGTCTGCTTTTTTCGGGTCCTTCGGGTCGATATTCATCTCCTCAAAATAAAGAAACGTATAGATATCTGCCGCGGAAAGTGAACCACCCGGATGTCCTGCTTTTGCGGCATGAACGCCTGTAACGATACCCTTACGAACTTCATTTGCCATTTTTTGAAGCTCTAAATTTGTCATTGCTTTTCCCTCCATATACTTCATAATTTTATTCTATCGTTATGTTATCAATTTTTATTCTATCTTATTGCCATAATACGCATTTTCACCGTGTTTTCTATAATAATGCTTATCCTGAATTCGTTGTGGTGCTGGTTCGACATCCTTATTTAGCTGCTCAGTAAACAACGCCATCTTTGCAACTTCCTCCAAAACAACTGCGTTGTGTACCGCTTCCTTGGCATCCTTTCCCCAAGAAAATGGTCCATGATTCTTGCAGAGCACTGCTGGAACTGCCATGACATCTTTTCCTTGAAAGGTCTCTATTATAAGAGTCCCTGTATTCTTCTCGTATCCCTCGTCAATCTCCTGTTGTGTTAACACGCGCGCGCAAGGAATTTCCCCGTACATATAGTCTGCGTGTGTCGTTCCATAACAAGGAATACTTCTGCCAGATTGTGCCCAGCTTGTAGCATATGTACTGTGCGTATGAACAATACCACCGATTTCAGGAAATGCCTTGTAAAGCTCCAGATGTGTCGGTGTGTCAGAAGAAGGATTGTATTTTCCCTCCACCTTATTGCCCTCTAAATCCATAACCACCATATCTTCTGGCGTCAACAAATCATAGTCAACACCACTTGGCTTGATAACAAACAGACCGCTCTCTCTATCGATGGCACTTACATTGCCCCATGTAAAGGTAACAAGACCATACTTGGGCAAATCCATATTTGCCGCGTACACTTTTTTCTTTAATTCTTCTAACATCTCAGTCCTCCAAATTCTCGAAGAATGCTTTCACTCTAACTCCCATCTGCCTGCTCTTGCGGGCGTACAGATCAG
>BLMC01000028.1 GCA_011959805.1 Lachnospiraceae bacterium
CAGAAAAGAAGTAGTTTTTCTACCATATAAAGCAAGTATGTGGGACAGTCTTGAAAGTGTTTGGAAAGCTGCAGATGCAGATGAACAATGTGATGCTTATGTAATTCCGATACCATATTATAATAAAAATCCAGATGGAAGTTTCCGTGAGATGCACTATGAAGGCAATCAGTATCCGGAATATGTTCCAATTACAAGTTATGAGGATTATGATTTTGAAAATCGAAAACCAGATATTATTTATATACATAATCCATATGATAATGTAAATCTTGTAACAAGCGTACACCCGTTTTTCTTTTCGGCAAACTTAAAGAAATTTACGGATAAGCTCGTTTATATTCCCTACTTTGTACTGGGTGAAATTAAACCTGACGAAGATGACAAAATACAGAGTATGAAACATTTCTGTACTGTACCTGGAGTGTTCAATGCAGATAAAGTGATTGTACAGTCAGAAGATATGAAGCAGGTATATATAAAAGTGCTTTTGGAGGCGACAAACAATTATACAGAAGAAGCCAGAAAATACTGGGAAGAAAAGATATTAGGGTTAGGATCACCGAAGATTGATAAAGTGGTAGCAACCAAACGAGAAGATATAAAAGTGCCAGAGGATTGGCTAAGAATTATTCAAAAACCAGATGGAAGCTGGAAAAAGATAATATTTTATAATACAAGTGTGGCAGGGCTATTACAATACAATGAAAAGATGCTTGTAAAGATGAAATATGTCTTCAATATATTAAAGGAAAATAGAGAAGAAATTGCACTCTTATGGCGCCCTCACCCACTGATTAAGGCAACCGTAGAAAGTATGCGCCCACAGCTTTGGAAGGAGTACGATCAAATTGTTAAGAAATATCGAGAAGAAGGCTGGGGAATCTATGATGATACTGCGGATGTGGACAGAGCAATTATGATTAGTGATGCGTATTATGGAGATGGAAGTAGTGTGGTACAGTTGTATCAACAGACAGGAAAGCCAATTATGATGCAGAATGTGGAGATTATAAAATAAATAAGGATAATTGATACAATAATTCCAGTTTACAACTTTTTAAAATTTATCCGACTTGCTGTTTAAAATGTAATAAATATACACTTTATCGTCTGTAAAATACGGGAAAATTGAATATTTATCCAATGCAAAACCATAAAAATATAACTCTCACAAAAACTTGTAAACTGCTGTACAATAATAGACCTTATCATAAATGAATGGTTGATACAAATAGTCATAAATATTATCTCAAGAAGAAAGTATGAAGAGGTTAAAATAATAGATATTTTATAATTATTAGAGTAGAGAAAATTGTAAAATAGCTTAGAAAGGTATACAACAGTGAAGAATGAAATCAAAGCAATAATATTTGATATTGATGGTGTAATAACAGATGGAAAAAAGTATACAGATGGCATATCACAAGAACTAAAATCATTATCTTATAAAGATTTAGATGCACTCAAGGAATTACAGCAAAAAGGATTAATGGTAGGTTGTATATCTGGTGAGGATACCACATTCTCAAGACAAATAGCTGCCCAGTTAGATTTTTATTCTCTTGGAAGTAAAAACAAAAAAGAGATACTCGAACAGTTTAGTAATAAATATAATATACATCACACCCAAATTTGTTATATAGGTGATGGCAAATATGATATAGAGGCATTAAAGTATGCTGGTATATCAGTCTGTCCCAAAGATGCAATTCACGAAGTGAAAAAAATATCAGACATTATATTAGAAACATTTGGTGGAGAAGGATGTATTGCGGAGCTTTATGTAAAACTTCAGCAAACTGAAAGTAGAAATTTGGAGGTGCCCAAAGATGATAAGGATATTTTAGATACGATTAAACTTCGAGTTGATACACATAATCAGATAGTTGATAAAATTTCAAAGGACTCAGAACTTCTAGGTACCATAAAAACAGTATGCCACACAATTATAAATTCTTATAAGAATAATGGGCAGCTTTTTTTATGTGGAAATGGAGGAAGTGCAGCAGACGCACAACATATTGCGGCAGAACTGGTAGGAAGGTTTTATCTGGAACGAAAGGCGTATCCAGCAGAGGCCTTATCAACAAATGTATCTATTATTACAGCACTTGCAAATGATTATGATTATAACATGATTTTTGCTAGACAGATAGAAGCAAAAGGTCATAAGGGAGATGTTCTTATTGGTATTACGACAAGTGGTAAATCCGCAAATATCCAAAATGCTTTCAGGCAGGCAAAAGATATTGGTATGTCAACTGTTTTAATGACAGGAGATATTCATGAGTGTATGCCAATAATAGAATATACAGATTATCTTATAAACATTCCTTCTAATGATACACCAAGAGTGCAAGAAGGTCATATTCTAATTGGTCATATTTTATGTGAGATCATTGAATCAAAATTGACGGGGGAGAAGAAAGATGAGTGATAAACACGTATTTGTAACGGCGGAAATAGGGATTAACCATAATGGAGATTTGAATATTGCGAAGCAGTTAATTGATTGGGCATATCTATCAGGGTGTGATGCAGTTAAGTTTCAAAAGAGGACGATAGACAAGGTATATACGCAGGAATATTTGAAAAGTTATCGAGAATCACCTTGGGGGACAACACAAAGAGAACAAAAAGAAGGTCTTGAGTTTGGAAAAGAAGAATATGACATAATTGATGCGTACTGTAAGGAGAAAAAAATAGTATGGTATGCATCTGCATGGGATATAGAAGCACAATTATTTCTGCGTCAATACGATCTTAAATATAATAAGATTGCATCGGCAATGCTTACTAATATGGAGTTGTTACAGACAGTTGCAGAAGAGAAAAAATATACATTTATTGCAACTGGAATGAGCACATATAATGAAATTGATACAGCTATAGAGATATTTGAAAAAAATAAATGTCCATTTGAGTTATTACATTGTAATAGTACATATCCAATGAAAAACGAGGATGCTAACTTATTGTTGATACCAATGTTAAGGGAGCGATATAAAGTTAAAGTTGGATACAGCGGGCATGAAACAGGACGTATTGTATCAACAGCAGCGGTTGCATTGGGAGCAACATCTATCGAACGTCATATTACACTTGACCGCACAATGTATGGATCGGATCAGGCAGCATCTTTGGAAGCAGAAGATTTTCAAAGATTAGTTAAAGATATTCGTGTTATTGAGAAAGCGCTTGGAAATGGTGAAAAAGTGTTGTCGGAAGCAGAAGCAAATGTTAGAAAAAAATTAAGGGGATAGAGAGAGGATATAAGGGTGAAACATCAGATTGGAATGATGCAGGGAAGACTGACGCAACCAAAGGGACGTGGAATACAATTTTTTCCTTTTGAGAACTGGGAAGAAGAGTTTCGCATCGCCAGAAAGCTTGGATTGAATGAGATTGAATTTATTTTTGATTTTGAGGATTATAAGCAAAATCCGCTATGGACAATAGATGGAGTAAATAGAATCAAAGAAATCAGAACAGAAACAGGGATACAGATTAATGCAGTTTGTTTTGATTATTTTATGCGAAGAGCTTTTTTTAAAGAAGATGTGCAACAGGTCAAAAGAATAGAAGAAAATACACAGATAATCAAAACAATTCTTGAATCAATGAAACAGTTGCAAATTAAATTGTTAGAAATTCCGCTTGTGGATGATTCTTCTTTAAAAAGTGATAAAGAAAAGGCAGCGTTTCGAGAATGGTTATTAAAGATTATTGATTATGCGGATGAAACAATCAATATTGCGCTAGAAACTGATTTATCTCCAAAGGATTTTAAAGAATATTTAAATTTGTTTAATCACCCAAGAGTGGGAGCAAATTATGACAGCGGAAATAGTTCTGGAATAGGTTATGATTTGTATGAGGAAGTTACCACCCTGGGAGATTATATTTTTAATATTCATATTAAAGATAGAATTTATCAGGGAACTACAGTTTCGTTAGGAACAGGAAGTGCAGATTTTGACCGTTTATTTAAAGGATTGAGTGAAATTAAGTACAAACATAATTTTATTCTTCAGGCAGCACGCGGAGTAGAAGGAGAGGAACAAGATAATATTGTTGCTCAAATGGAATTTGTTAGTCAATATATTAAAAAATATAATATTTGAAGGTTATTATGATTGAAGATAAACAAAATTTTATACAAAAAATAGATAGGAATAAAGTAATAGCTTTAATACCGGCAAGAAGTGGATCTAAAGGCATTCCAAAGAAAAATATTCAGATGGTTAAAGGATATCCACTTATTGCATATTCAATAGCAGCAGGGATATTGTCAAAGTATATTGATAGAGTGATTGTATCGACGGATTCGGATGAAATTGCACAGATAGCTTTATATTATGGTGCAGAAGTTCCGTTCATACGACCGGAAAAATATTCTCAAGATAATTCTGGCGATATTGAATTTGTTGAGCATGCTATTCGTTTTATGTATGAAAATGAAGAAGTAATACCAGAATATATTGTGCATTTAAGACCAACAACACCTTTTCGTGAAGTTGAGATTGTTGATAAAGCAATTTTGGAATGCAAGTCTAATTTGGATTGCTGTTCTTTACGTTCAGCACATAAGGCAGCGGAATCACCATATAAATGGTTTTTAAAAAACCAAGATGGGTACTTTCAAAGTATAAATGAAAAGATAGACAATGACATGGCAAATGGTAGAAGACAAGCGTTTCCAGATGTGTATATACCAGACGGCTATGTAGATGTATTAAAAAGTAGTTATATTATTCAAAATAATCAGTTGCATGGACAGAATATGATAGGATTTGAATCACCAAACTGCACAGAAATCGATACCCTTGATGAATTGGATTATATTCAGTATCAGATTGAGAAAAAAGGATCAGAGTTATATGGATATTTAAAATACAATTTTTAGAGAGAGGATAACATTTATTAGGATGGAAACAGAATATTTATTTCACAGAGAACCAAAACAAGTAGAACAGATTCATACAAAGAATCGTACAATATGTACAAAAATACCAGTACCACAAAGCATGGAAATTATAGAGCGTTCAATAAAGAATGAACCATGGTCTATGAATAATCAATTGTACGCAGTGTGGGATCATGCCGTTGATTATAGTATATATGATAAATGGGGAAATAAATGGATAGATATGTCGTCTGGTATTTTTGTTACAAATGCTGGACATGGAAATCCTGATATGATAGAGGCGCTGGAGAAAATGATTCGTAAGCCTATGATGAATAGTTACTATTATTATTTGGAAGAGCGTTCACTATTAACAGAACAATTAGTAAAGATGGCACCAGCAGGTATGGACAAAGCATTTTTACTTACGACTGGTGCTGAAACAACGGAATGTGCATTAAAATTATGTAGGTTACATGGAATTAAGCAGAATCCTAAAAAGTTGGGAATGATTGCATTTGGTGGAGCATTTCATGGAAAAACTTTAGGAGCTCAAACAATGGCTGGAAAAGAATCATCATGGAAGTGGATTGGCAATTTAGATCCATGTATTTATCATCTCCCATGTCCAACAGATGCGTTTGAGGACATGAGTCAAATCTATGATGAAGAAAAAGGAAGACTTTTATTTAAGAAAGATATACAGGAATTGGAAAAAGCGGGTGTTGACCTAGATATGATTGCGGGCGCAATTTTTGAACCCTATCAAGGATGGGCTGCTTTATTTTATCCCATAGGTTATATTAAAGCATTGCGAGAGTTTCTAAATGAGAAGAAAGCATTGCTAGTTTCTGACGAAGTACAGGCGGGTTTTGGAAGAACTGGGAAATTGTTTGGTTATGAGTATTATAATGTGAATGTTGACATTATTTGTTGTGGGAAAGCTGTCAGTGGAGCATTGCCATTATCAGCAGTTCTTAGTAGTGCGGAAATATTGGATGTGGATGGTTCCCTCAATAGCACACATGGAGGGAGCCCTTTGCCATGTGCATCTGCATTGGCAAATTTGAAATATATAGAAGAACATCATCTTGTGGAGGAAGCAAAAAGAAAAGAGGGAATCCTATTAGAAAAATTGAATCAAATGAAGGCAAGATTTCCAGATAGAGTGAAGGCAATACATGGAATGGGTATGGCTTTTGCGGCAGTTATTGTGAAACCTGGAACAAAAGAACTAGATATAGAATTAGTAGACAGAGTTATAGAAAGGGCTTTTGAAAAAGGGGTTATGTCTATAAGGACAATGACGGGTACCATCAAAGTTGGCCCACCGCTGACAATAACAGATGATGCACTGATAGAGGCACTAGATGTTTTGATAGAGGCACTGGGTGAGGTTATTAAGGAGTCCTAGAATATTATGAATAATTTAGATAATCTAAAAAGTTACGATAATGTGGAGTTCATTCAGGGACATGAGTTGTCAGAACAGGAATTACAAAATTATTGTATGATGAAATTGGAATCTGCCAAAAGCAATGTTGAATTTTTAGAACAGATGATTTTAAACCCGGGGGGGGGGTATAAAAATACCAGTAAATATCTGTGAAATTGGTGGTGGAAATGGAAAATTACTGTATTGTTTAGAAAAGAAAGAACTTTTAAAAAAGGGGATAAATTATGAGGTCAGCAAGAGCCGTTGTGAGCTGGCACAAAAGTTTGCACAGATTTTATCTTGTAATAAAGTTGAAAATATAAATAAGAATTTCTTAGAAGTAAGACCAGAAAAAGAAATATTTGACTGTATTATCATGGTAGATGTCGTAATGCAATTAATTTCTCCATTATATGATGCGGCAGAAAATGATACTATAGCATGGATAAAACACAGTTTGAAAAAGGGTGGGTATTTGTTTCTGGAAATAGAAGATTATTCAAAGATCATAGAGGGTGTATGTGAAGATGGTGTTCTTAGAAGGTGGGAAGAATTTCCACAGGAAGATCCATTTCAATATATGTTACAAAAAATGTCTGTTGATATAGATGGTAATTTAGTTGTTGAGAAGTGGTTTATAAGAAGAAATAGCAGTGAGCGAGAATATTTTAAGAATGTAATCCAATCTTATACAAAACAAAAAATTAAGGAACTCTTTTCCCGAAATGGTTTTGATGTGACAATCCATCTATGTGAGGATGATTTACTGTTTCAAAGTGGACGAAGTGGAAATGAAATATTTAGGGTAATAGCAAAAAAGTTATAGATATTATGAGGAAGATATGAGGGGTATAAGACATACAGGTATTTATGTAAATGATTTACCAAAGATGGTAGCATTTTATATGGATGTATTTGATTTAAAGATTGCTGTGCATCAAAAGGAGAGCGGAACCTATACAGACACTATTTTTCAAGAGCACAGTGTTGAAATAGAGGTTTTTAAACTTAGTTTTGAGGATCAAACAATGATTGAGCTGATTCAGTATGCTCATCAGAATACGTTGCCTAATTGGCAAGAAAAAATATATGAATGTGGAAAAATGCATATAGCGATTACCATAGATTCTGCTGAAGAAATGTATTATAAGTTAAAAAATAGACATTGTGAACTGTTGTCAAAGCCTTGTATGTCTTCCGATGGAAAAGCAAAGGTATTTTTTGCAAGGGATTTGGAAGGTAATTATTTGGAACTTGTGGAGGAACAGTGATGCCCAATAATTATGTAAATACAATATATAATATAAAGGACAGACCATTAACATCATACCCAGATCAATTAATACAATATCTAGTATCTAGGTATCATATCAAGAAAAAAAGTATCTTATTAGATAGTGGTGCAGGGAGAGGAGATTTTTCGGAAGCATTTTTTAATGCAGGGATGAGTACGTGGGCAGTAGATGGTTCGGAATATAAAAACAAGAAAAATACAAGGGGGGGGGGTAAAGTATATTGGGAATGTAGATTTGGAAACAGCAGTGCTGCCATTTGAAGATAATTTTTTTGATGTAGTATTTTCAAAGTCAGTGTTGGAACACATACATAGGCCAGAACAATATTTATCAGAGATCAATAGAATATTGAAACCAGGTGGTTTATTTATAGTTTTAGTACCAGATTGGCATTCTCAAATGTATATTTATTATGATGATTTTAGTCATGTACAACCTTATACACAAAAAGGATTAGAAGATGTATTAAAAATATATGGATTTAAAAATGTAAGAACAGAAATATTTTATCAGTTACCAGTTTTATGGAAGTATCCAGAAATTAAATTTTTATGTAGAATTTTACAGTTTATCGGTGGTCCTGTTAAAAAGATTGCTCGAAATAAATTTTATCGATTTTCAAGGGAACTTATGATATTGGGGACAGGGAGAAAAAGTAAAAAATAGTATGGATTTGCAATTAAAAGGAAAAATAGTTGTAATTACTGCTTCGACAAATGGTATTGGATATGCATCTGCAAGGATGTTTCTTGAGGAAGGTGCATATGTAGTAATAAACGGAAGAAATGAAGATACTTTACAGAGTGGGTGTGCTATCTTAAAAAAAGAATTTGGAGACGAACAGGTTTCCTATTTTTGTGGAGATGCTACAAAAGAGAAGGATATTATAGAGCTAAAGAATTATGTACAGAAAATATATGGGAAGATAGATTGTCTTGTAGCAAACGTAGGAAGTGGACGTCCATCAACAGAAGATAAGCTGGACTCCAGTGAGTGGGAGAGCAGTTTTCAGATAAATCTGTTTAGTTCTGTAAAGTTAATTCATGTATTTCATGATATGTGGGATATTCAAAAAGGTGGAAGTATTGTCCTTTTGTCTTCTTTGGCTGCTTGTGAAAGAATTGGGGCTCCTTATGCATATGCAGCAGCAAAAGAAGGAATTAAAGTGTTGACAAAGTATCTTTCAGATGATTACGCTTCAAAAAATATTCGTGTAAATTGTGTGATTCCTGGAAACGTATTATTTCCAGGTGGCAGATGGGAAGAATTGATAGCACTTGACAAAGAGGGAATACAAAACTATATACAGAAAAATGTTCCAATGAAGCGGTTTGCTCAGCCACAGGAAATCGCGGCTGCAATTGTATTTCTTTCTTCCGCCTTAGCTTCTTTTATCACAGGAACATCACTTGTTGTTGATGGAGGACAGAAGAGGGGTATTTCATAATATAAATCGTAATAAGAAAATATGAGGAAATTGAGATGACATCAATTGAAAAGTTTTATATAGAAAATAAAATTGTAGTGATAACTGGCGGTGCTGGTTTGTTGGGGAAGAAACATGCAGAAGCTGTCATAGAGGGAAAAGGAATCCCTGTATTAATTGATATCTCTGCACAGGCACTTGATGCTGCAAAGAAACAGTTGATAGATACTTATGGAAAAAATTGTAGCGTGGAATGTTATACTGCAGACATTACAAAATCACAACGTATAAAAGAAATATCAGATGATTTAATAAAGAAATACGAACATATAGATGTGTTGATTAACAATGCAGCCAATAATCCCAAAGTGGAAGGAAAAGCAGCCAATATGAAGGCAATCCAGTTTGAAAATTTTCCGATGCAGATGTGGATCGATGATATAGCAGTGGGATTGACTGGTGCATTTGTATGTGCACAAATATTCGGTGAAGTCATGGCAAGGCAAGGAGATGGAAATATACTCAATATTTCTTCAGATTTGGGAATTATTGCACCAGACCAAAGAATCTATCGCAAAGAGGAGCTTTCAGCAGAAGAACAGCCAGTAAAACCAGTTACGTATTCCGTTATAAAACATGGTCTTATTGGACTAACAAAATATCTAGCTACATATTATGCAGAAAAAGGAATTCGAGCGAATACGTTATGTCCATCAGGAGTTTTTAATGGTCAAAATGAGGAATTTTTGGACAAGTTGACAAATTTAATTCCAATGGGACGTATGGCTAATATCAATGAATATAAAAGTACAATATTATATTTGATTTCTGATGCAAGCAGCTATATGACTGGAAGTACAGTGATTGTAGATGGAGGAAGGACATGTTGGTAAAACAATGAGTATAAAAGAGCGAGAGGAAAACATTTGAATTCATAGAAATGTATTATAAATATGATGAAAGGAGCAATTTTATAAATGAAAGTTTTATTAATTGCATATGACAATGATAGCCATATTTCTTTTTTCCGGCAGGATTGGTATATGTTGTATCAGCAATTAGGGAAGCAGGGCATGAAGTAGAGATATATCATCAAGATATTTATCATTATCCAGAAGAACTCTTGACAGAATATTTAACGAAAAATATGTTTGATGCTGTTGATGTTGGAGGATGTGGTAGATATTATCAATACAGGAAAATTAAAGCAATTGCAAATGCAATTAATAAAGTGCCCAATAAACTTTTCTTTTGGATGGGAGGACATTTACCATCGCCAGAACTAGAATATTTTCTTAGAAAGTTTAAGGCTGATATTATTATGATCGGTGAGAGTGATGAAACTGTGAAAGAAGTTCTAAAGGTGCTTGAAACATCAAGAGACTGGAGTAGAGTAAAAGGAATTGCGTTTATTGATAGTGGGGGGGGGTATGTTTTGAATGAAAGACGTCCTTTAATCTCTGATATAGATAGCATTCCCTCTCTGGCATATGATTTGTTTAATATGGAACATTATGTGCTCTATCCTCAAACTAATAGTGATAGGCATGATAGATGCGCAGAAATATTAAGTGGAAGAGGTTGCCCGTTTCATTGTAATTTTTGCTATCGTATGGATAGTGGGTTCCGACCACGTTCTACAGAAAAAATTATTGAAGAAATTGAAATGTTGAAGCAAAAGTATAGAGTGATATATATTTCTTTTATTGATGAGTTGCTGATGTCATCAATAAAGCGTACGACTGAATTCTGCAACAAGATAATAGAGAAAAAAGTAGATGTGAAATGGGGGTGTAGCGGAAGATTAAATTATGCATCAAAGGATAAGGAAATGTTAAAGTTAATGAATAAGGCAGGCTGTGTATTTATTAATTATGGTATTGAGTCAATGGATGATGAAGCACTAAAACGTATGAATAAAAATCTAACAACAGAGATGATTGTAAAAGGAGTGGAAAATACGTTGGATGCAGGCATTAGCCCTGGATTGAATATTATTTTTGGAAACTTGAGTGAAACGAGAAAATCAATAAAGAATGATGTGGAATTTCTATTGAAGTATGATGATCATGCTCTGCTGCGTACTATTAGACCAGTGACCCCTTATCCAGGAACAGATTTGTATAAATATGCGATTGAACATGGGATGATAAAAGATATTGAAGATTTTTATGAACATAAACATGTTGATTCAGATTTACTAACATGTAACTTTACAGAACTGACGGATGATGAGTATTACGATCTTTGTATTGGGCAAATAATATTCTATTGGAAAATTATCTAAAAAACACGCATCAGGCAAATAAAGAATGTTTAGATAAGCTTTATATTCAAAGGGATGCGGATTTTAGAGGTTTTCGATATGTTTAATATATGATGTATTATAGAGGAGAGATGATGGGGGAAAATGTTAAATATAAGGAAGTAAGCAACGAATGTTCGCCTGAAATAAATATGAGTAAGTTTGCTGAAGAATGGGATAATTTATTTAAATTTGAGGATAGAAGTGAATTGTTGGAATATGTATTAGAGTATCAAAATATACCAATGTGGCCATTGATTCGCAACCAGGTGATTGTATATGGCATTCGGGCTAAATATAATTTGAATACACCAATAAGGAACAAAAATTATCACAGTGAAAGGAATACTGTAAGAGAAGTATTACATAGAAATCCTTTCTTTTCAATTCATAAAGATGTTGTGTATGTAGGATTTCCAAGTAGTAATTTTACTCGTGACAATACAGGTGTATTTTATGATGAACGTATTAAGAAGTATTATGATGTTATTAAGAGTTCTAGTATGATAGTGTCCGTGTCAGACTATATAGGTGCTGAATATGCATATAAAAATTGGAAATCAGATTATGTGGTAAATGAACTTGCTCAAAAGAGAAAAAAAAGAAGTATTAAAGATATTCAAACTCTTAAAAGATTTGTTAGGTTTTTGGATGATGTTTGCCCGATAAAGATAGACACTGAGTTAAAAAAAATAATCTATCGACAGATAATGGTATTTTCAAGGTATCTTGAGGGATATGTGAGAGCATGGAAACTATATTTGAAAATTGTACGTCCCAAATTAGTTATTGAATATTGTGGATGTTTTATGGGTATATCTAATGTGGCAATGAATTTAGCATGTTATGATATGGACATTCCAACTGCTGATATACAAGTTTGTTGGCTCGGTAGAAAAAATCACTCGCATTATTGTGGAAAATCAATATTAGAAAGTAGCATTTGTAAAAAAATATATCCTGATTATTTTCTCACATGGGGAAAGTATTGGGAAACAAAGGTGCGTAATCCATGCAAGAAGGTTATTATTGGAACACATAGAAAATATAATAAGTCACAAAAAAATAATAATATATTGATCTGTATTGGCTTATATTATGAAGCATATGTGAAATACGTTGATTGGGTAATGAATCATTCAGATAATGATGTTGAAATATATTTGAGATTACATCCAAAAGAAAATATAGCAAGTGTAAGAGCAATATTTAGCGCTTTTCAAAATGATAAACGATTTCATTTTGCAAATGACAATGATTTACAATACTATTTAGATAAATGCACATACTTTATAACAAATGGAAGTACTGTAGTGTTTGAGGCATTAGCATGCGGTAAAAAAGTATTTGTAATAGAAGATGCTTCATATGACATGTATGATTTGTATGATATAGCTGATAGAATTTATCACTTCAAAACAATAGAAGAATTTGAAGAGTTATGGCTTCATAGAGAATCTATGAGCATGAAGATATACAATGATTTTTTTGACATGAATTATGAAAAATTATTAAAAAAATTTGTACAAAAGATTTCAATGCAAAAGTAGATTTTAATATGAGGAGATAATGATTGATGTTTATTGATAAAGAGATTAAACAGATGATTGAAAATAAGTTAGATGAAGGGTTTAACAAATTTATTATATATCCGTTTGGTGAGATAGGGTATAGGGTAAAACAAATTTTAAATTTCTGTTATGGTTTACATGAAATTGCTATATGTGATAATCATTTATGCAAGTATAACAAAAATCTTTTATCAATAGAACAAATCAAAAATAAGCAGTTGAATGTTGATAGTATTGTTTTTCTATCGTCTATAAATTGTAAGATATATGGAAGTTTGAAGGAAAATTTAATAAAAGTATTTAGTGAATCTCAAATTGCGGAATTGAAATGTATGCACAACGAGTATATTTTTCAAACTAAATGTGGAAAGTATACGTTTGGATCATTAAAAGATCATCCGTTAGTTGAGGAAGTTGGATCATTTTGTAGTTTTGCAGATGGTGTAGATGTAGTACCTAACCATGCAATGAAATATATCACCACACATCCAATGTTGTATAAAGGAAATAAAAATGAAGATTTAGATAAAATAAAATATGATGAATATAGAGATTGTGATTGGTTTTTTCCTGGTGTTCAACCATATGGGTATCGTAGTAAGTTTCGAAGAATTAGAATAGGGAATGATGTATGGCTTGGAAAAAATGTTATTATAACAAACGGTTCTTATATAGGAAATGGAGTTATAGCTGGGGCGGGTAGTATAATAACAAAGGATGTTCCCGACTATGCGATAGTAGTAGGCAGTCCAGCAAGAATTATAAGATACAGATATAATACACAATGTATAGATGCATTGAACAAAATAGCATGGTGGGATTGGGAGGATGATAAAATCCGTGAGCGCTTTAATGATTTTTATCTTCCGGTAGAGCAATTTATAAAGAAGTACGAGATGGTGTAGAAAATGATTAATAAGAAAGAAATACATACAGGAAATTTTGAATGGGACGGAACAGATGCTTGGATAATTTGCTCTTATACAAATATGCTTTTCAAGTATGAATTTTTAAATGCAGAGTACAGATTTGTTGCACCATTACCTGAAAACGGGATTGCGCATTATGATTTTCACTCTAAATGTGTAAAGTATAAAATGAAAGTTTTTTGTCTTCCAAACAGAGGAAATAATATATATATATATGACCTAGCTATAAATAAATTTCGTAAGATTGATTTGCAAAATCTGGATGGAAATAGGATTAATCTTGATAAGTTGGAAGTTAAAGACCATATTTTGTATACAGTATCATATGGAATGAAACAAATTATTATAATTGATTTAGAAGCAGAAAAAATAATAAATAGATATAGTATCACTGAGTGTGACTGTACATTATATAAAGCAATAAAATGTGGTGACATAGTATATGCTATTTCTAATGAAAAAGGTATTCTTTGGCAGTGTGATTTGAAACGGTCTATAGTAAAAAAAATAAATTTGCTTAATGATAGTGGCAATGAGGAATGCGGATTTACTACTATAGCTTGTGTGAAGGAACAATTGTGGTTGAGCGGATACAATAATAAAATATACATATTTAATAGACAAAAAGAGATTTTAGAAAAATATATAGAATTGCCCGATGACCTTGGAATTTACGACTTTATAAATAGTAATTCTATATACAAGAATAAAGATAAAAATGATTTTTATTTTTATGATTGTATTGCTGTTGATAATACAGTATGGTTCATACCTTATCAGGCAAATAAAATTCTATATGTTAAAACAACAGATAATGTTATTAGAGAATTCTATATTGATGAAGAAGAAGAAACAGATTATAGCCTGAATCGTGTTGTAAAAAGGAAATATGAGATAGTAAAAAAGGACAATGAAGGACAGTTTGTTTTAAAGTCATACAAAAATAGTTGTTATTATATAATAGACACTACTGACCAGACAATGAAAATAAGGCTAAATAATGTTTCATATTTAAACTTAGAAAAAATTTGGAAGGAATATGGAATATATAATACTATTTTTTTAGAAGAAATTGCGGTTGATAACATTATGTATTCATATGAAATAGTTAATGATGTGAGGCGAAATGGACTAAATGAAAAAACATCGATAGGGAGTAAAATTTATAGTTATATTTGCAGCTAGTGGGAAAATAAGGGGGAACATGTATGTGGGCCAATACGATTGAAAGATTAAAAGCAGAATTACAAAATGAGAAAAAAATAATATGTTTTGGATGTGGAGAATATTTTGAAAGATTCATATATGAGTACCCGGAATTAGTTTTAAATATAGGACTTGTGCTTGACAATAAAGTGTGTATAGGCAAGCAGAAGATAGTAATAAGGCAAAATAAAGAAATTAATATTGTAAATCCTGAAGAATGTAAAAAATTGAATTTAGATAAGTATGTTGTTTTATTTTGTAGTGCCTTGCATGAAAATATGAAGAAACAGCTTGACAGGTTGTTGGGAGAAGAAAATTATACTTCGTTTCGTTATCCATTGTCTGAGGATTTTAATATATATTCGAATAAGTATAAAATCAGAACATTAGTTGATTCCACTATTTTAATGTTAGAAAAATACAATAATTTGCATAGAGTGTTAGATGATATGAATATTTGGGATAAGGAAAGTTTGAAACAAAAAATCTTAAAAGAAGAGATAGCAGTTATTCCAAGGTTTACGGTTATATTAACTACTAAATGTTCGCTTAGATGCAAAGAATGCGAAAATATTATGTGGGCACTTAGAGATGCACGCAAACTAGATAAAGAAAAGATTAAACATTCAATTGAAATAATATGTAATGTATTGGATGTTATACCTGTTATTGATTTGATAGGAGGGGAGCCATTTGTTGCGGATTGTTTTGATGAAATTCTTGAGTTTTGTATCTGCAAGAAAAAAATTAAGAAAATAGAGGTGGTTACCAATGGTACGATTGTACCTGATAAACGGAGGATAGAATTATTAAAAAACGAAAAAGTATCTTTAATGATCAGTAGATATGAGAATGTTGTAGATTGGACTCCTTTGCTCAACTGTTTAGATAGAGAAAAAATAAATTATGTTAAACTTAATTCAGAATGGTATCAGACAGGAAAAGTTGATAAAAGAGGGAGATGTAAAGAGGATATAAGAAGACAGTACTATAATTGCTTCTCGTCATTGTTTTGCCGAGCAATTCTTGAAGACAAAATGTACGTCTGTCCTAGGGCAGCAGGGATGGGGCTTTTGGGAATGATTAGACAGCAAGATATTTTAGACATAAAAGACAGTGATGATATGAAGGAAAAAATAATGGAGTTTCAGATACTACCTAAATATGAAGTTTGTGATTTTTGTGATGGTGGAATGGAAAACAAAATAATCGTTCCGGCAGGAGAACAGGAATAAGGAGAGAAAATGAATACAATACTATTCGGCGCAGGCAATATAGGTCATAAATTTATACAAAGCAAATGCTTTGAGGAACTAAAGGCAGATCATAGGAAAATAGCATTTTACGACAACAATAACGAATTGCCTAAAATATTAGAAGGGATCGAACGACTCGATAAACTTGATTATGTTGCACAGAATTCAGAAGTCATAATTACATGTGGTGCATGGACGCAGGTATACCGACAGTGTTTAGAATGTGGATATAAAGATGTAAAAATTTATGATGAAAAATCGGATAAGGTGATGACATTAAAGGATTACAGTCGAAGTAGTCTTGGGTATTACGAAAATGAGAAATGTGCGTTGTATCAATTAGAAAAAGAAAAAGCAGTTCTTTTAGGAAAAGAAAAATTTTTTAAGACAAGGAATTTGTATGAAAGCATAACGGAAGTAGCAATTATGCTTTCAAATCTATGCAATTATGCATCAGCTCACAGCAAATGCCCTGCAAGTCATGTAACAGAAAAACAGATAATGCCGTCAAAAATGGTTTATAGAATACTTGATGAATTGGCACAATCAGAATTTTCAGGAACGATTTGTTTTCATATATACAATGAGCCTTTGATAGATCCAAGATTATTTATGTTTATTGAGTATACTAAGAAAGTAATGCCTAAATCTAAGGTGAGGATTTATACCAATGGATATTATCTTAATGAAACAATGTTTGTAGAATTAAAGGAAATTGGAACAGATGTATTAGTTACTACAGGATACGGAAAGTCCGAATATAAGAGATTAATTGATTTAGACAATGGTATTGAAATGGCATTCAGTGTTTTATATGGCAATTTAGATGACAGAATTGATTATTATACTAAGAGAAATACGACATATATTGTGTCAAATGATGTCTGTGATACATATATTTATCAGGTTCCAATATATGCTGATGGTGATATAGGAACATGCTGTCTAGACTATAAACATCCATACGCCTTGGGAAATATATCTAAGACAAGCTTGGAGAAGTGTTTGAATAATGAACGCTTAATTAAGTTTCAAGATGGACTTTTAAAAGGTGATAGGACCTCATTTACAATATGCACTAACTGTTATTGGAAAAGATAAAAGCGAGGAAATGAGAATAATGAAAAACATAGTTATATTTGGATATGGTTTTCAAGGCATACAGGCACATAAATGGATAAGAAAGCACTCTGATTATAGATTTTGTGGTTTTGCTGATAATTCTGAGTATAAGAAAGGATATTATGTAGGCGGTAAAAAAATTGTTGATATAGACGAACTATCATACATAAATCAGCAATTAGCAATTAGTGTTATTATAGCAGCGGACAGATGGTGGGAAATTGCTGATCAATGTGCAGAACATCATATTCTTGTGGAAGGTGTTTTCAGTGACGGCAAGTTGAATAGCAGCGAACATATGGATTTTGACAAGTTAGATTTAACAAAGGAAATAAAGTTGTATGCAGGAGATATAACAGATGAAGTTCATTATAATGAAAAAAACTTGTATGGATTGTCTATTAATAAATCTGATAAAAGACATATATTTCACAATATAATGGCTTGTTATCCACTCCCGGATAATTGTATATACAGATATGAAGCGGAGGAAGTATTAGAATATGTGCCTCAAGAGAAGCAGAAAAATACATTAAACGAGATATGTAGAATTCTGAAGAAAGGATGTTGTTGTAGGATAACTATTCCAGATTTTAATAGCCTTTACTTAATGAGCAGAACAATGATTGACAGCAGGGGAAAACTAATATTTGATCCGGGAGCAGGTGGACGTTATGGTAAAAATGGTATTGAAGAAGGGGCTGTATATTTTCCAACATATGAGAATTTTAAAGAAATACTCGAACAGACGAACTTCACTTCATTTGATTGGCTATGCTATCACACAAAGGATGGTATTCTTCACAAAAAATATATTGACATGAGTAATGGATATAATAAACGAGTGATAAATGATTCAGATGAAGATGTGTACTGTATAGTTGTTGACTGCTATAAATAGAAAGGATTGGATTTCTCATGGTAATTGTACTTTGCTATCACAAAATTTCGGACATAAGAAATGATTACAATATGGTTAATGTTTCAATAGAAAATTTTAAAAATCAGATGGAGTATTTAAGTAGCAATTACAAGATGATTTCAGTAAAAGATATATTTAGCATGGTAGATACAGAGGAATACTGTTTTGCAGTGACATTTGATGATGGATATAGAAATGTGTACAGTAGTGCGTTTCCAATTTTGCAAGAACTTTCAATTCCTGCAATAGATTTTGTGACTACAGGAAATTTGGGAACAGAATATGAAAATTGGACAGATAATATTATACGTGCAATTTTTGAACCTAAAAATCAAAAAGATTACTTTGAATGTAGAAGCAGTGAATTGTCAGGAAGATGGTACACAAGAAATATTGAGGAAAAGACGTCGTTTTACAGAAAAGTAAACTATATGTTTCGATGTATAAGTGCTAAAAAGCGAAAACAATATGAAATGCTATTATTGAAATGGGCTGGACTTTCTGCTGAGGGACGAATTGAAAATAGGATACTTACAGATAAGGAACTAAAAGAATTATCCCAAAATCCGTTGATTTCGATAGGTACTCATTCTGTCACACACTCTTTCCTTGGTTCGCTTACTGATAATGAACAAGAAGCAGAGATAACAGATTCGATAGGAAAATTAAGAGAGATAACAGGTATTCCAATAAAATATATGGCATATCCCTTTGGTTCACCAGCAAGCTACAATAACATAACATTTGAGTTAATGAAAAGAAATGGTATAGAAATGGGTTTTACAACATCCTTTGAAAGAATTACATCCAATACAGATCCTTATAAGATTCCACGGGTTGTGATGGGAAATTATGATTTGGAAGATTTTAAAAATATAGTTAATAACATTATTACGAAATTATATAGATGTAATATAGTTAATACAATGACTTTGACAAATGAACATCAATTATATGTTGGCAGTATAGAAAAAGATTTTCAACTTTTAGAGGGAAAACAGAACATAGTCGTGTGGAGTTGTGGCTTTTGGGGCAGGGCCTTATATGATGATTTGAAGTTGCTCAACATGAAGGAAAGAGTAGTAGCTTTTGGAGATAATGATTTGGATAAGATAGGGCAGCTTATTGAAGAGATTCCTGTGTTAGCAAAGAGCGACGTATTAGATCTTTCAAAGAAGAAAGATTTAGTGATTCTAATAAAGAACACTTACGATATGGAGATATACGATGATTTAAGAGAAAGCGGCTTTAGGAATGTGCATGTAATCACAAAGTGATTATGATTAGGGAGAGCGATATGTATAAGTATGGAATCGTAGTGATTGGATATAAGAACGAAGCTGGTGTGGTAAGACTTCTTAATGCATTGGGTAAAGCTGATTATGAAAATGAGTATATTCCCCTTATTATAAGTATAGATAAATCTGATGATAACAATGTAATTAAAGAAGCTCAAAATTTTTATTGGGACTTTGGAGATAAGCACATAATGACATTTCCTAAACAGATGGGACTTAGAAACCATGTGTTGCACTGTGGTGATTATCTCAATGATTACAATTTAGATGCAATAGTGGTATTTGAAGATGATATGATGCCATCACGGAATTTCTTCTCATTTGTAAAAGCATGTACAGAGAAATATATAGAAATAGATAATATTGCTGGAATTTCGCTTTATACACATTGTATAAATTTTACTACTGGTGATCGTTTTATACCCATAACTTGTGATGGTGATAACTATTTTTTCCAATGTCCACAGTCGAGAGGGCAGGTATGGTTCAAGAAACAGTGGAATGAATTTCGTGAATGGTATAAATCACAGGGAAAATTAGAAAGCGAATATTTAATACCTTCTGCTGTGACTTCGTGGCCTGATACATCATGGCTCAAATACCATATTAAATATTGTATTGAGAAAAATAAATATTTTGTTTATCCATATATTTCGTATTCTACCTGTTTTGGTGATGTTGGGGAACATGTTAAAGTTCAAAATAATATGTTACACGTGCCTCTTTCAAATAAGCATTCAAAATCATTTGAATTGATAGAGTTTAATGGTAATGCACTTAAATATGACGCTTTCTTTGAGAACCAGAGTCTTTATAGATACTGTGATGTTCATAAAAATGATCTTTTGGTAGATTTGTATTGTGACCATACTGCAACGAACAGACGATATCTCTTAACTAAGAAAAATTTGCCATATAGAGTAAAGGGTTCGTGGGGTGGGAACATGATTCCCCATGAGTTAAATATTGTATATGATATACCTGGTAATGATATTTTTCTTTATGATCTTAATAATGATGGTAAGTTAGTATATCTTCCTAAAAAAGAAGTAAAAAAAGACAAGATGGAGTGTTATTTTGATATTCTTGATAGATGGATGCAGATGGAGGAATCAGGTCATTATATATATGAATATTTTATAAATAATAATTGGGAACATATTGCAATCTATGGTAAAGGCAAGTTAGGAATGCACCTATATAATAAGCTTAAAAGTACGCAAGTGAATGTGGATTATTTTATAGATAAAAATACAGAAGGGTGTAAAGATGATATAAAAGTAATATATCCACATGACAAAATACCTGAAGTAGATGCAGTAGTAATTACACCAGTAATGGAGTATGAGACAATAAAAGATATATTAAAAAACGGTGGGATAAAGAATGTCATATCTATGGATAGCATTATAAGCAATGATGTTGGAGGAATATAACAATGAATGACTATTATAGTATATTGGATCGATTGATTCGAGATGAAGTGGATAAGCATCAGAAAGTAGCAATATATCCATTTGGGAAATTTGGCTTACAGGCTCAAGATATTCTTATGCGTAGATATGGACAAAATTGTATTATTATTGATAATGGTTTGGCAAAATATAATCCGAGAATCATAGACATTAACAAATTTCAAGAGATGATTGATGATAAGAAAGTTACTATTATATTATGCACTTTGGACATAACTTTAAATAATAAGTTGCGTGAAGATTTAATAGAAAGGAAATTGAAAGCAGAAATAAAGAATATTTTAGATACACCAATAGAGCAGCACGATGAGAAAATAGAGTATTTTGAACAATTAAAAAATCTATGTAGGGTGAAAGGTGTGAAGAAGCATAGTCTTATGCGTATTGGTGGAAAAAACGATGGTGCATATATTATGCTTGATGATTTTACGGACTGTAATATAGCATATAGCTTTGGAATAGGAGACAATATTTCTTGGGACGAGGATATGGCGCGCCAAGGGATAGAAATATACTGTTATGATCATACAATAGAGAGTATTCCCAAAACAAATGATAAGCTCCATTTTAAAAAAATAGGAATTTCAGAAAAAGATTATTTTAATGACAATCTTTTATCTCTTGCGACGATATTGCGTTCTAATTATCATAGTATGAAGAAAAATTTTGTTTTAAAAATAGATATAGAAGGGGCAGAATGGGGGGTTATCAATTCGATTGATTTAGATATACTTAGCCGATTTTCACAAATAACATTTGAACTGCATGGACTGACTGATATGAATAGAAGTAAAGAAATAATAAATGTTTTAACAAAAATAAATAAAACACACCAGTCAATATGGGTTCATGCAAATAATGCTGGAAGAGTGGAACAGGCTCGTAATATTGTAATACCGGATTTGTTGGAAATTACATATGTATTGAAGGATAGATATGATTTTGAGGATATCGAATATAGTTGTCCATTAGATATTGATGAGCCTAATCTGGCTGATAGATTTGATATCAGACTTTCAGATTGGGGTATGATAAAAATGGAGAGGTAAAATTAATGTATAAATTATTGATATGGGGAACAGGTAAGCTGGCACAATATTTTATAAAAAATGGGTGTAATGGTGAAGTTATTGGATTTATAGAGACTAATAAATCTAAGTGTTCATATATGGATAAGCCTGTATATGACAGCTGTGAAATTCCTAATATATATGATTATATAATTGTTGCTAATACATATGCTACAGAAATATATGATTTGTGTACTGCTCGTGGGATGGATACTTTAAAAATAATATTTTTACATGGTGTAAATCGGAGAGAGGGATGTGTAGATAATACTGTCATTAAGAGTATTATGTCAGAAGCAAATTACACTCTGTATTGTGCAGAGTTTGGACTTACAGATGATACGTTTATTAAGACTGATGCGGAAGTGTATTCTAAACTGAATAAAAGACCAAGACTTAGTATACAGGAGAGATATATGTACCCAATTGCATCAGATAAGTATGCACCTGCTGGGACAATAGATAATTATTTTTGGCAGGACTTGTGGGCGGCCAGACTTATAGTAAAATCAGGAGTAAAAAGTCATTTTGATATTGGTTCTCGTCTTGACGGATTTATAGCGCATCTTTTGTCAGCCAGTATTGATGTGACAATGATAGATATACGTAATTTTCCAGAACAGGTGGAACACCTTTATACTATAGTGGATGATGCAACAAGCCTTCATCAAATAACAGATGAAAGCATAGAGAGTATGTCAGCCCTTTGCTCACTAGAACATTTTGGACTTGGGCGATATGGAGATTCAGTTGATCCAGAAGCGTGTTTTAGGTGTTTTGATAATATCCAAAAAAAGTTAAAGAAGGGCGGTAGGCTCTATATATCAATGCCTGTTGGCAAGGAGAGAGTAGAATTCAATGCCCATAGAATATTTTATCCAAGTACGGTTATAGAATGCTTTGGATCTTTACATCTAAGAGAATTTTCGTGTACTTCGCAGGGAAAAATTGAGTACAATGTAGATATACATAAATATGATGATGATACGCAAAAGGGAGCATTACGCTATGGGCTTTTCTTATTTGTAAAATAGGGAGGAAAACAAGATGAAAAAAGGATTAATTTCAGTATTATCAGCACTAATAGGAGCATCCGCCGGAGCAGTAACAGTTGGAAAGGTGACAGGCGAAGCACTTGATAAAGCAAAATCTATGTCAGATAAACATTTAGCATTGTTTCTAATGATGAATCAATGGGTAAAGGTAAAACAGGAAGGAAAAAATCTTTGTGATTATTTTGAGAAAAATGGATATAAAAGAATTGCTATTTATGGTATGAGTTACGCAGGAGAGACTTTAATAGAAGAATTAAAAGATACAAATATAATAATAGAATATAGTATCGATAAAAATGCTGATACTATTTATTCTGATATAGAAATTATATCTATAGAGGATAATTTAAAGCCTGTGGATGCAATTGTGGTAACTGCAATTACCTTTTTTGATGAGATAGAAAAGAATCTTTCAGCTAAGGTTGATTGTCCAATTATTTCGCTGGAAGATATTTTATATGATATATAGAAGTATGAAATTTTATTGAGAAATAGTAACAAAATATTAAGAAACACAAATGGAGTAAGTATGATTGTAGTTCAAGTTTGCGGTGGTTTAGGAAACCAATTATTTCAATATGCGTTTGCAAGATCATTACAAAATAGGGGAAATGAAGTTCGTCTAGCTGCTGTATTTTATACGAAATATCGTACCTCTCGAGAGTATCTCTTAGATAAATTTAGAATAAAAATAAAACGTTCTTATCTAACTGAAAAAGTTATCTCTCCAGTTATTGATAATGATTTACCAATTAAGATGAGGAATTCACATATACATGAAGAATTGGGATTAAAATATAAACCAGAGCTTCTAGCAATGCATGGAACACAATATATGATAGGGCTTTTTCAAGACGAAAGATATTTTAAATCAATAGAACAAGATTTAAGAAATGAAATTTATCCAAAGAATAAAATAAAGATTACAAAACAGCTTCGTAGCGTGTTAAAAAATAAAAATACAGTTTCTGTTCATATACGAAGAGGAGACTACAATCAACTAAATAATACATTAAAATTGACATATTATAGAAATGCAATTGAATGTATAAATAAAAATATTAAGGATGCGTTTTTTTGTATTTTTTCTGATGATTTAGAATGGACAAAACAGCATTTGGATTTTGGTAAAAATGCATGTTTTATCAATGATGACAAGAAATTGGCTGATTATGAGGAACTTTTGATTATGAGCCAATGCAAGCATAATATTATTGCCAACAGTACATTTAGCTGGTGGGGAGCTTGGCTTAATCGAAATCCTCAAAAAATAGTTATAGGACCAGAACATTGGCTGAATAATTCAAATGAGAATATTATGCCTGAGAGATGGATTAAGATAAAATAGTTCAAATATTGATGAGGAGTATGATATGCGGATTGTTGTATGGGGGACAGGTTATTTTGCAAATGAATTTGTGGAGAGAAAAAGTTATCACTTAGATGATGAGATTGTAGCATTTGTGGATAATAATAAAAATGTATGGGGTCAAAAATTTAAAGGAACAGATATTATTGGACCTAAAAGATTACAGCAAATAAAATTTGATCAGTTAATTATCTGTACAACAAAGTTTGAAGAAATAAAAGAGCAAATTCAAAAAGAGTTATTAATTGATGCTGATATAATAACCTATTTTGATGTGGAAGATAACATAAAAAATCAACTTATTTCAAAGTATAATAGCATTCAAAATGATGAAATGCAAAAAGTGTTGGCATACTATAAATCGCATTCGTTAAACGTATTTGGTTGTTATAACAATGAAAATAGTGATGTTGTATATCCAGTTCAATATGATATGGACGGAATGCCTTATATTTTGTTAGAAGGAAAAAGAATGTTCTTTCCAAAATCCTATCCTTTTGCACAAGATAACAATACTGTATATGTAAAAAATATTTTATATGAACAGGGAAAACATTCACCGCATTTATATATTAAAGATGAGTATAAAATAAAGAAGGATACAGTAATTGTAGATGCCGGAGTCTGCGAAGGAAACTTTGCACTTCGATACATTGACTATGCTAAAAAGATATATTTGATTGAGCCTGATCCAGAGTGGATTAAAGTGCTGAAAAAAACATTTGCCCCATATAAAGACAAAGTAGTAATTTGTGATAAGTATTTGTCGGACAAGGATACAAATATATCAATTACTTTGGATACATTGATAAAGGAAAAAATTGATTTTTTAAAGATGGATATTGAAGGATATGAAGTAAGTGCTTTAGAAGGAGGAGAACGAGTTCTGAAGGAAAGCAATGCATATTGTGCAGTATGTAGCTATCATAAACATAATGACGAACATAAAATAAAAGATTTATTGCAGTGTTATGGATACAAGACGGATACTTCAGATGGATTTATGTTTTTTCCATATGATAATTATATAGAATTTCGCAAAGGTGTAGTATACGGTAAAAAATGATACAAGAATTGGAGAATTTTAAATTATGAAACGATTATGTATCTATGTTACATATGATTTTGAGAATATAGTAGATGATTATATTGGTCATATCTTGTATGAATTGCGAAAAGTAACTGACTGTCTAATTGTAGTATGCAACTATTCGTATATTGCTCAAGGGATTGAAAATATCCAACCATACGCTGATAAGATATATTATAGAGAAAATAAAGGATTTGATGCAGGAGCCTATAAGGAGGTATTGTGTCAGCGCTTAGGATGGGATTGGGTATGCAGTTTTGATGAACTGTTACTTGTTAATGATTCATTTTATGGGTTTTTTTATCCGATTGAAGATTTGTTTCAAATTATTGAAAATACAGACGCAGATTACTGGGGAATAACAAGAGCACCACAAGGAATATTTAGTGATGGATACAGATATGATACACATATTCAAAGCTATTTTCTTACTTTTAGAACAAAAATTTTGAATAGTAATTGTTTTAAGGAATTCTGGGAAACATTAGAATATCCTAAAACGTTATATGATGCTGTTTTAAAGTTTGAAATAGGATGCAATAAATATTTTAAGCAACATGGATTTAAAGAGACTTCATTAACAGACCAGTTTTGTCCGAATTGTCTGTTTGATAATAACCAAATTCCATATATGAATTATTCCTTAGAATTAATACGAGATTTAAAAATTCCAATATTAAAACGTAGGAGTTTATATTTTTCTAATAAAGGGTTTGAGAATGCGTTGAGTGCACTTAAATATATTAATGATGCCAATTTTTTTGATACAACATTAGTGACAAAACATTTGTTTAGAATAAGTCAGATAAAACTTGCACAAGGTATGATTGATTTAATCAAATTAAATAGTTTTTATCATAAGCATTCTAAAATTTATTTTTATGGGGCTGGTGTATATGGACAAAACCTTGCTAAATATTTTTGCTATAAGGGATGGACATTTGCAGGTTATGTGGTTACAAAAGACGAGAAATCAATAGAAAATTGTAAAGCTTTTAGTGAAGTGGAATTAAATAGTGATGATGGGATTATTATTGCAGTTAGCAATAAAGAGATATGTTTAGAGATTTTAGAGATTGTTCAAAAATGTTGTAGCGATAATCAGATATTGTATCCAAATTACTGAGGGGACATTTTATATGAAGAGTATTATTGTGTTTGGTTTTGGCGAAATGGGCAAAAAATTGATTCAAGAGTGTCTTACATATGAACTGGATATTCAGATAAAAGCAATTGTAGATAATAATTGTTTAGATAGTATCTACAAAAATATACCTGTTATCAAACCACAATTTATTGACCAATATACGTATGATGAAATTTGGGTATGTACTGTGTACTTTGAGGAGGTTGTAGTCCAATTATCAGAAGAATATCATGTAGACAAGAAGAAAATACATTATGTGGAGCCTGTTGTTCCAATTTTGGAAAGTAGGTTGCGAAAAAAATATGAATGTCAAATAAATGCACTTTCAACGATATCAAGTGAACTGGAAGTTGTTTTATCATATTTAAAAGATAACCATCTTCATATGTATTGCTATCCATTTTATGATGAGTATCGAAATAAAAATACACCTATCTATTTTGATGATAAAGCCAATATGTATTTTGGAATATATGAAGGAAAGCGAATGTATCTTGCACAAAGGTTAAATACTATGCAAAAAGCAAGAGCATACTTCAATGCAGTGATTATGGAACAAGATATGCGTTCGCCACATTGTTATTGGAACAATAAGTTGTTGTGTAAAAAGTTAGGAATTGGAGTTGATGTAGGTGCCGCAGAAGGCATTTTTGCTTTAAAAGTGATTGAGGAAATAAAGTGTATTTATTTGATTGAGGCAGATGAACAATGGGTAGAGGCATTAGAGTATACATTTGCGCCTTATAGGGATAAAGTGCATATTATTAGAAAGTTTGCGGGAAATAAAGATTGTGAGGATATTGTCAAACTTGATACTATTTTAAAAGGGGAAAAGATAGACTTCATGAAGATGGATATTGAAGGTATGGAGTTAGAGGCCCTGAAAGGAAGTGAAAACATTATTCTGAACAATAAAATAGCACTGGCAATTTGTGTATACCATCATGAAAAGGATAATGAACAGATTGGTCAGTGGTTGATAGAAAGAGAATATCATATAGGCAATTCTAGGGGATTGGTGGTCTGTCAGGGAGATTGGGAATTGAAAAATAATGAAACTGATTTTAGGAAAGCATTGTTATTTGCAAGTAACAATTAGGGAGATTTGAATGAAATTACTTTCTATATGTATACCAAACTATAATAGAATTGATAAGTTAGAGAGACTACTTCGAGAAGCTGCTAGTCAGATAATAGACAAAGATTTGACAAAATTGGTTGAGATTTGTGTGAGTGATGATTGTTCATTAATAAATCCTCAACAGTTAATAGATTCTATAAGAAAAGAATATGCACAGGTTGGAATTTGTTTTAGAAGAAATAAAGAAAATAGAGGAATGGACTATAACTTTCTGAATAGTGTAATGATGGCATCGAGTGAATATTGTTGGATTATTGGCAATGATGATATGCCTAATGCAGATAGTATTTTTAAGGTAATCACATTTATAAAATTAAAGCCAAACACAGATATTTTTCTAACTCCTTTTGATGTTTATGATAATAAAAATATAGTGAGAACATCTATATATCCATTAAGAGGCGAGAAAGAGATTGTATTTGATACATCTATTGTTGAACAGTATTCGGAATTACTTTTATCGGTTAGGCATAATAGTGGATTGTTTGGTTTTTTATCCAATGTAGTTTTTCTAAGGAGGAATTGGGAGAAATATAGAGAGTGTTTTCTGGATAAGTTAAATACAATCTTTATACAAATGTATATGAACATACAAACATTAAAAGATGGCGCAATATTTCGATATATACCTGATAAGATTGTGAAAAATTATACAGATGATAAAACCAATGAATCCATCGAACGAATATGTCGAATTTTAATAGGACTTGATGGTGTTGTTGAGTATTTTTTTGATGGAATTGAAAAGGAACATCTAAAACGGATTATAGTAGATGCCTATATTAGTGGAAGGGTATGGGATTTACCTGATAAAAATATATTTAAGGAAAATGTTCGAGCAATTAATTCCCCAAAAAATAAGCTTTATAAAAAGTATTTTGTGCCTATTGAGGTAAGGAAAAATTTTTTGCTGGATAAGCAGATTCTTATATATGGAGCTGGGGAGTATGGGCATAAAGTATATAAAGAATTGATGGAATATAATGCGACAATTATAGGAGTAGCAGATTCGGCAGAATCAAAAAAGGGATTATTGTTTGAAGGTTTTAAAATCATGACTGTAGAAGAAATGGTGGAATTGTATACAAGTCAAGAACTATATGTTTTGGTTGCGAATCATTTCTATTTAGAAGAGATGATTGCTACTTTACAAGATAATAAGATTAAGAATATAGGAATCATTAGTTAAATGGTTCTACCATTGTTGTAAATCAAGCATTGTTGAGGGTATTAGATGAAATTTATCAACAGTTCGTATGAGGATTTTATAAAGAATAGAAAAGAAAAGTGGATTATCCAGTTTGGAGTTTCTTCTGCGTGGCATTATTATAGGAAGGTTTTTCCCAATATTGTTAATAATGTAGTAGATTATACACTGTTTACAGTGGACAATAAAAGTTCCAAACAAGGACAGGAATTTGTAGTGGAAGATAGACACATTGCGATTAAAAGTGTGGAAGCGATAAAGAGAGAACAAAAGTATTCTATATTAATTATGGTAAGTTTGGCTTATCAAAAAGAAATTTGTGCGCAACTTTTATCGCTAGGACTTCCTGATGAGATTGAATGTTATTCGCTTCCACTTATGACTTATAGTTTTTGTCCAGCTGATAATACTTGTGTCAATCAATATTTCTCCACACATACAATACCTGTTATCAAGCCCATTATTCATACATTCTGGTTTAGTGGGGAAGAGAAAACAAAGTTATATCAAAAGTGTATTAAAAGCTGGCATCAGTATTGTCCTGAATTTGAGATTATAGAGTGGAATACACAAAATTATGATGTCGCAAAGAATCCATATATGAGAGAGGCGTTTGCACAGAAAAAGTGGGCATTTGTATCAGATTATGCAAGACTTGATATTTTATATCAGTATGGTGGGATTTATCTGGATATGGATGTTGAACTATTAGCACCACTTACTCCATTTCTGCGAGCAGACAGTTTTTTTTGTAGACAAGAAGATGGGATTTTAGAATTGGGTTCAGGATTTGGAGTACAGGAAAACGATCCTTTAATAAGAGAACTGCTAGATACATATAGAGATCGGAAGTTTATTCTCGAAGATGGAAGTATGGATAAGACTCCCCAACCAGAGTGGATTGATACTGTCTTGAGTAGAAATGGAATTAAAAAAAGTCATGATTCCCAGATAATAGGAAACCGTCTGATATTATCGAATGATTATATTTCTTGTTCTGCAGGAGATCATTCTACTCAAAATGCAAAGCTAGGAATACATTGGCATAATGGTGGATGGCTTGAGGAGCAAGAGAGAAAACTTATCAAAGAGTCCTTTGCAGCAAAAGAAGAGGTAATTCAAAGATACTTTCATGATATGCAGGAGGAAAGGTGAATGAAACTCTTGTTATTTGGAACTGGAGATTATTATAACCGATACAAAAAGTGGTTTGTACATCAAGAGATATTGGCATTACTTGACAATTCAAAACAAAAACAATATACAAGGATAGATGAAATTAGGGTTTTACCACCAGAGGAGGGTGTGAAGTTGCCTTATGATGTGGTGGTTATTTTGAGTTTTTATGCAAAAGCAATGAAACAACAATTGATTAATCTTAAAGTTGCGCAAAACAACATCTATCATTTTTTTGATTTACGTCGGCTGTTTGCACAAGAGTTAACAGAAATCATAAGACTTTATCCAAGACAATATTTTCCAAGCATCCAAGATGGTATTGAAGATATGAAGATATCATCGAAGATTTTATTAATGTCACAAGACTTGACATTAGGGGGACCGGCAATTGCGTTATTTCATACAGCGATAATCTTACGAAAAAATGGTTATAATGTAGTATTTGCTTCTATGATTGATGGACCATTACGTGAAAAGCTTACAGAGAGTGGGATACCAGTAGTTGTAGATGTTTGTCTTCAGATTGCAGTAATGAGAGAAATCGATTGGGTAAATACATTCTCTTTTATTGTGTGCAATACAATGAATTTCCATGTGTTTTTATCAGAACGGGATACTAAGATTCCAATCTTGTGGTGGTTACATGATGCAGCGTTTTTTTATGAGGGCGTAAATAAAGAAATAATTACAAAGATTTGTTTAGAGAATCTCAATGTAGTGTCTGTAGGGCCTATTCCACAAATGGCAATAAACAAGTTCTTTCCAGATTTGTTATGTGGAGAGTTGCTGTATGGGGTTACAAATATCACAGACAACAAAGCCCCTATGGATAGCAAATCTATAGTACAGTTTATTACGATAGGATTTTTGGAGGAAATTAAGGGACAAGATATATTACTTGCAGCGATAAAAAGGCTTTCGGATTCTGTTAGAAAGCAATGTCGTTTTTATATTGTGGGACATAAAGAAACTTTATTTGGAGAGCAATTACAGAAAGATAGTGAAGATATCGAGGAGATTGTGTTTACAGGGAGTGTTGATCGTAGGACAATCCATGAATTATTAGATACCTCTAATGTATTGATTTGTCCATCAAAGCAGGATTCAATGCCTACAGTTACAGCAGAGGCAATGATGCACGCAGTACCCTGTATTGTTTCAGATGTGATAGGTACAGCAGCATATATCCATGATGGAGTGGACGGATTTATTTTTCAAAATGAAATAGAAACAGCCTTGGCAGAAAAGATACAGTGGTGTGTGGAAAATAAGTCTGTTTTAAAAGAGATTGGAAAAAAGGCAAGAGATATTTATGAGCAGTTTTTTTCTATGGAAGTATTTGAAAGAAAACTTCTAAAACTTGTAGAAAGCATTGTGGCAAAAGAATAAGAGCGGGGTTAGGATAAGTGGATACAGCAGAACGGTTTACAGAGTATAAAGGGAAGAAAATAGCATTGTATGGTCTTGGAGTAGAAACAAAAAAGGCGTTAAGGGTGCTGAAAACAGATTTTTATATTATAGGACTTCTTGATGGATTTCAAGAGAAAGGAAGTCTGTATGACTGTCCAATCGTTTCGCTGAAAGATGTGATGGATAGTGGAGCAAAACTGATTATTGTGGTTGCACGTCCTGGTTCTTGCAAGGCAATTGCAAGAAGGATTGGAGATAAATGTAGAGAGAATGAAGTTGCCTTATATGATATTCGAGGAAATGATTTGCTAAAAGATATAAAGATAGTCTATGATTTTGCTAGTATACAAGGCACAACAAAGGCAGAATTACAAGAAAAAGCCAACTCTGCGGATATCGTAAGTTTTGATTTGTTTGATACATTGATTATGCGTCAGACTCTTTTTCCAGAAGATATTCCAGAATATGTAGACTGTAAACTTCGGGAAATGGGAATTCAGATACCTGATTTTGTTAGAAGACGTCTAGGGAGCGAGAAAGAACTTTCAAAATCCAAGGCACCGACACTGTTAGAGATTTATAAACATATGTTGGCTAAAGTAAGAAATTTGGGAGTAGAAGCAGAACAGTTAGCAGAACTAGAATGGAGTATTGATTTCAATTTAATTGTACCAAGAAAAGAAGTTTGTAATATTTTCCAGCAACTGGTAAATACCAAAAAAAGGGTTTATGTGATTTCTGATACATACTACAACAAGGAACAGCTTAAACAGATATTAGAGAAATGTAATATCACAGCATATACAGATATTCTTGCTTCTAGTAATTTTGGAGTGAGTAAGACACAGGGGTTGTATCAGATATTTCAGAAATTGGCAGGAAGCGGAATATATCTACATATTGGTGATGATGTAATTGCTGATATTGAGAGTGCACAGAACTATGGTTTTCAGACTTGTCAACTTTTAAGTGGTATGGAGTTATTGGAACAATCGGGATATCTTGGACTTTCTGCATATATGGTATCATTGGATAGCCATTTAAGAGTTGGAATGTTTGTATCGAAAATTTTTAATAGTCCTTTTCAGTTTGAACAGAAAGACAAACGAATTGAAGTATCAGATGCATATGATATTGGATATCTGTTTTGTGGACCTATGATTAGCGATTTTGTATTTTGGTTTGACCAGCAGATAGAAAAACAAGGGTTTCATAATATCTGGTTTTGTGCAAGAGATGGATATTTGTTGAAAAAGATGTATGGATATTTGAAATTAACACAGAAACAAAGGGATAAGTCAATCTATTTTCTAACCTCACGCACAGCGGCAATTCGTGCAGGTATCCAGAGTGAAGAGGATATTTGCTATGTAGACCAGATGAAGTTTAGTGGGGAGTTAAAGGAAAATTTAAAGGAACGTTTTGGAATAGATACAGGAAATATAAAAAATGAGGAAATTGCAAAGAATGAAATAGGTTTAATGCAATATAAGAAACCTATATTAGAAAAAGCAGTAATGGAATACAAACATTACCAGAAATATATAGAACAGTTAATGTTAACAGATGGGGACATCGCTTTTTTTGATTTTGTGGCAAAAGGAACAAGCCAGATGTACATACAAAGACTTGTGTCAAAACATCTAAAAGGTATCTACTTTCTTCGTTTAGAAGCAGATGAGATGGCAGATAAAGGGCTGGATATTGAATCCTTTTATGAGGAGAAGGAATCTGAAGGTGGTGCAATATATGAGAACTACTATATTCTTGAGACTTTGTTAACAGCGCCATACCCTTCTGTACAGGGATTTGATATGGAAGGAAAAGCAATCTATGCGATAGAGACAAGAGACCAAAAGAGCATTGAATGTGTTTGTAAGGCACAAGAAGGGATATTGGATTATTTTAGAACTTATTTGGAACAATGTCCAATATCTGAAAGGGAAATGGACAAGAGAATAGATGAAGTTTTTCTAAAGATGATACAAAGGATAAAAATAACAGATGTTGATTTTTTAGAACTGGTGATTGAAGATCCATTTTTCCATAGAATGACCCAGATAACAGATATCTTATAAAAAGTAGGGAGACAACGAATGCGTTTTGAACTAACTGCATCACTGATG
>BLMC01000029.1 GCA_011959805.1 Lachnospiraceae bacterium
ATTGTGCCTTATCGTGTAGGAGCAATCGAAGCAGTGGCTTATGACGAGCAGGATAAGGTAATTGCTAGAGAAGTCCGTCATTCCTTTAAGGAAGCTGTAAAATTATGTTTGAATCCAGATAAGACAGAAATTTTAACAGATGGGCGAGACTTGATATTTGTGACAATTACAGCCCAAGATGCCAATGGATATCCAGTAGAAAATGCGAACAATCGTGTGCAGGTGCATGTGAGTGGAGCAGGAAGACTGGTTGGTATGGATAACGGAGACAGTACCGATTATGATGCCTACAAGGGAAATAGTCGGCGCATGTTTAATGGAAAGCTGCTCGCTGTGATTATGGCAGACACAACTGCAGGTGAAATTATATTGACTGCTACGTCACAAGGAATGATAGAGGCGCAATGTGTTCTTTATGCAATGGCTAGTGAAACGGAGGAAGGCATTAGTTTTGCGGCGTATGGTCTTTGTGAGAAAGAGCAGACACAATTGGAAATGGAGAATATTTTTGTTCGCAAGATTGAGCTTTTCTGTGAGACAGGAACACAGTTAAATGAGAACAATTCTTATGCGCGAATACATGCAAAAATTTGTCCTGACAACGCATCGGACCAAAACTTAATTTTTACATTGGTCGATGAGGCGGGAATTTCTTCTAATCTAGCGGCTTTAGGGGTTGATGGAAATTGCGCGCAAATTACCGCAAAGGCGGATGGCGCTTTTTGGTTGCGCTGTATGTCAAAGTGCGGACAGGACCATATAGAAATTATTTCGCAGTTAGGTTTTACGATAACGGGACTTGGAACGGCTTATATAAACCCATATGAATTTGTCTGTGGTGGACAGTATCAGTATTGTAAAGGTGATGTAGGAAATGGAAACGAAAAAGGGGTCGCTACCGCAAGAGATGGGGAGACACAAGTAGGCTATACAAATTTAGATTTTGGCAGTTTTGGGTCAGATGAGATTACAGTTCCAATCTTTGCACTTGACGATGCTCCTTGTCCAATCCAGATTTGGGAGGGAATGCCCGGGGAGGTAGGAAGTATCCTTGTTGCAGATGTGGTATATCAAAAGCCTACAAAATGGAATGTTTACCAGCCAGAGACATGGAAGTTAAACAAGCGGCTAACGGGAATTACGAGTCTGTGCTTTGTGTTGCGTCAGAAAATTCATATCAAAGGATTCTTGTTTATTAGAAAAAATAGGGCATTTGAGAAGCTTCTAGCATGTACATGTGACCATGTGTATGGGGATAGCTTTACTGTGACAGATGTTGGAATTGACAAGATTGGCAACAATGTGACAGTGGAGTTTGAAAACTTAGATTTCAAAGAAGATGGAATTTCTGCGATAAAAATATGTGGATGGACTCCTCTTGCGCGTCAGGCAATCCATATTAGATTTCAGACCCCAGAAGGAGAGCGCAGACAGTTGGTGGAATTTTTGCATACCAAAGAAGTACAAGAAATAAGTTTTCCGCTTGCGTGTGTAACAGGAATACAAAATGTGTCATTTGTATTCCTGCCAGGAAGTCAATTTGATTTTCAGTGGTTTCAATTTGTGAGGTCCTGAGCCTTAGTCGATGCGCAGTATTGTCTGTTTAACTGACGATATTGGCTAGGAGTACAGTCTTTGACTGACTTAAAAATACGATTAAAAGTACAAAGGCTGTTGAAACCAGATTGCATAGCAGCATCCATAATTGAAAGGGTTGGGGATATTAACAGCCGTTCTGCATATGCGATGCGTTTGTTGATGAGATAGGCGTAACAAGTCATGCCAGTAAATTGTTTAAAGAGCCTGGAAAAATGGGATTTGCTAAATCCGGCTCGTATTGCTAGTTCGTCTACCGTTAAGTCTTCTGTGCAGTGATCGTTGATAAAGTTGCACACTGCCATAAATTTTTCAAGATATTCATGTTGCTTGCTTGGAGCGATATCAGGGAATTTGACCGCGGCATTTACTGTGCTGCGGCCAAGCAACGTGAAAAAACGAAGATACAAGGAATAAATGGCTGTCTCCGCAAAAAGGTCGTTTGCAAAGTATTCTCGTTCAATTTCTGATAGACAATAGGAAAGTTCTTTCATAAAGTCTGGGTTGTCATTCTTGCGCAGCAACATAAATGGATGAGACAAATGAATGAGAGAATCCATACCGCCAAGCTGATTGATAGCGCTGAAATCCAATTGCGCAATTAGGCGCTCACCGTTTGGCGAGTAGGAAAGTGCATGAAGCTCGCCCGGTGGAATCAACAAAATATCTCCTTCTTCTAACGTGATAGACTGATTTGTTATTTTAATAGAGTAAGTGTTGCGATAAGGCATAATAATTTCCAACGCTCGATGCCAATGAACAGGATAGTCTTCATTCTCTCTATTATGGTACAGTCGAATACCATTTAGACTGCGATACATAATTGTCTCATAGATACCATTTAGATTTTCAATCATAGAAATATCTCCTATACAATTCATTCATCTTTTCCAAAAAGATATTCTTAGTTTCTGAAATCATATTTAAAATTCAAGAATGCTGCCGGCATTCTTATCTTCCTGTAATAAAATCTGCACAAAAAATTTCACAATATAGCAAACAAGTAATACTCAAAAATCACTATTTAAAAATTTGTATATAATTACATATTTAGAACAATAAATAAGTATAATTGTGTGCAATATCGCCTTTATAGTTCATAAAATAAAGATTATATCTATAGTATATAATAAAAAGTAATTAGAAGTAAAGGTTATTTTCGCACATTTTTAAGTGAAAAAATATAGAAAATAGGAAAAAAAGTAATATTTGAGTATAGAAAAGTACGAATTGATAGGATTCTATTGTTGAACATGCTTATACTTTAAATTAACAAATAGAAATGGATATGCAAAATATCCAATAGTATTTTGTATCTCTGTGAATATTGTTAAATGTCGAATAAGGAGGTGAAACAATTGTATGAAAGTTGAAGAAGTTGGAAATTACGATGGATTTGAAAACGCATGGCTTTCTTACAGACAGCAAACAGATTGCAAGGACAAGCAGTATTTTACAGCAATTTATGCAAAGAGTGCTGACGCTATCGTTTGTACAGCGGTTAAGGAGCTACAAATTGCAACAGAGCAGATATTGGGACAGAAAGCTGTATTGTATAGAGAGGAACCAGAGGCGGAAACAGTTGGTATTCAATTGCGGTTGGACGCGACAGAGACAGTATCCGAAGAAGGGTATCATCTGTATCAGAACAAGGGACTTATCATTATAGCTTCTAAAGGTGCGCGGGGTATTTTATATGGAAGCTTTGCTTGTATCCGGCGTCTGCAAATGGAATGTGCATTTATGAAGACTGCACCAGAAGCGTTTTCATTTGAGCGTATTGACATCATGGAGGAGCCTTCAAATCCTCTTCGTATGCTGAATCACTGGGATAATATGGATGGCAGCATAGAGCGAGGATATTCGGGAGGATCTTTTTTCTTTCGCGATGAGGAGGTACTTGTCAATGACCGAACCAAATGTTATGCCAGACTTGCGGCTTCAGTTGGCGTTAACGCAGTAGTAATTAACAATGTGAACGTTAGAGGAAACGCGACACGTTTGATTGCAGAGGATTATGCACCGCAGGTAAAAGCAATCTCAGAGATTTTTGCCGCGTATGGAATACGTCTTTTTCTCAGTTTAAATTTTGCGGCGCCAATGGAACTTGGCGGATTAAATACGGCGGACCCACTGGACGAGACTGTACGTGAATGGTGGAAAGACCAAATGGCAAAAGTATTTGCTCGAATACCAAATTTTGGTGGATTTCTGGTAAAGGCAGACTCCGAGGGACGTGAGGGGCCATTTACATATGGGCGGACGCATGCGGACGGTGCCAATATGCTTGCGGAGGCAATAGCACCTTACAATGGTTTAATTATCTGGCGATGCTTTGTATACAACTGTCAGCAGGATTGGCGGGATTATAAGACAGATAGGGCACGCAGCGGGTATGACAACTTTGCACCGCTTGATGGCAAATTTAGAGACAATGTGATTTTACAAATTAAGAATGGGCCGATGGATTTTCAAGTGCGAGAGCCAGTGCATCCACTGTTTGGAGCAATGCCAAAGACAAACCAGATGCTTGAGGTGCAGATTGCGCAGGAGTACACAGGACAGCAACGGCATGTCTGCTATTTGATACCAATGTTCAAAGAAATTTTGGCATTTCAGACATACTGTAAGGAACAAAATGATACAGTGGCGGATATTGTGAGCGGAAGGACATGGGGAAATCAAGCTTGTGGTATGGCAGCAGTGGCGAACACAGGAAATGATGTGAATTGGACAGGGCATGATTTGGCAGCGGCAAATCTGTATGGATTTGGCAGATTGAGTTTTAATACAAATTGCACAGCAGAGGAAATTGCCAAAGAGTGGATTGTCTGTACATTTGGTGGAGATGCAGAGGTGGTTGAGACAATTTTGAAGATATTGATGATGTCTTGGACTACATATGAGAAGTACAATGCGCCGCTTGGCATTGGCTGGATGGTCAATCCTAATTATCACTATGGACCAAGCGTGGACGGATATGAGTATGACCGATGGGGTACTTATCACAGGGCAGATTACCAAGGAATTGGCGTGGACAGAAGCAGTGCAGGCACTGGATATGCAATGCAGTACAAGGAGCCAAATGCTTCGATATACAATGACTTGGACCGTTGCCCAGATGCACTAAAACTATTTTTCCATCATGTGCCTTACACATACCAGTTACGCTCAGGAAAAACGGTATTGCAACACATCTATGACACCCATTTTGAGGGCGCAGCGGAAGCAGAGAAAATGAGGACCATGTGGCAGTCTTTAGAAGGAAAAATTCCAGAGAAGATTTATCATCGAGTGCTTGAACGCTTCGACCATCAGGTATGGCACGCTAAGGAGTGGTGCGACCAGATTAATTCCTACTTCTATAGAAAGACAGGAATTGCGGACGAACAGGGAAGAAAAATTTACTGAAGATAGAATCGGATTATCTTAGATAAAAGAAGGGGTGATGGTGAGATGGCAAGACAAAAACAACCGAAAAATGACCTGGGAAAGATTAAGCTAGGACGGCATTTGAAGAAAGAGTGGATGTTATATTCTTTTCTGATAATTCCAATTGTCTATTACGTTATTTTTAAGTACATACCAATGTTTGGAAATATCATTGCATTCCGAAAATATTCCGGTGGGGTAAACATTTTTGGTGAAAAGTGGGTAGGATTTCGATATTTTAGGCAATTTTTCCGCGATCCGTCATTTTGGCGGGCATTTCGCAACACACTGAGCTTGAGCGTGACGTATCTGCTGTTTCGCTTTCCAATAACGCTTACCTTTGCGCTTCTGCTCAATGAGATTAGAAGGGCAAAATGGAAAAAATTCGTACAGACAGTCTCCTATCTGCCACACTTTATCTCAATGGTTATCATTGCCGGCATGATTAAAGAAGTGGTATCACTCAATGGTCCAATCAATGCAATGATAGCTTCCATGGGTGGAGAAAAGATTTCGTTTATCCAGGAGGCGGCATGGTTCCCGCCAATCTATATCATTTCTGGTATCTGGCAGGGCCTTGGCTGGGGAACAATTCTGTATCTTGCTGCGATGACAGGTATCAATACCGAGCTGTATGAGGCGGCAAAAGTGGATGGTGCAAATCGGTTCCAGCAAGCGATTCATGTAACGATTCCTGGCATTATGCCAACGATTGTAACACTGTTAATTTTGGATATCGGCGGTATTATGGGGTCAAATTTCGAGAAGATTATTCTGTTGTATCTGCCTTCTACATATGAAACTGCGGATGTTATTTCCACATTGGTTTACCGCATGGGTATTAGTGGTGGTAACTTTAGCTACGCGACTGCAGTTGGTCTGTTTGAAGGAGTGATTGGTTTGATTTTGGTTACAACAGCCAATTTGGTTTCCAGAAAACTGACAGAAGCGAGCTTGTGGTGAGAAAGGAGGGAGAGATATGGCTGGAAAAAATGCGGATATGGCAATGAGCGGACCCAAGGTAAAAGAATCTACAGGCTATAAGATTTTTGTGGTAATTAATACAATTATTATGATTGCAATCGTGTTTTTTACTTTGTATCCGTTTGTGTACTTAGTAGCGCAGTCGTTTAGCTCTGAGAGAGCAATCTACGCGGGGGAGGTAAGCTTTTTCCCTGTAGAATTTACGACACAGACCTACAATGTAATTCTGAGTAAGCCGGATTTCTTCTTGTATTACAAGAATACAATTGTCTATTCGGTGGTAGGAACACTGATCTCGCTGTTTGGCTCAGCGATATTAGCTTACCCATTATCAAAAAATAGATTGGTGTTAAATAAGTTTTTTACGCCGTTTGTGGTATTTACCATGTTTTTTGCAGGCGGTATGATTCCAAACTATGTTCTTATCGCACAGGCGCTGCATATGCGTGATACGATGTGGGCAATTATTATCCCGGGAGCAATTAGCACTTACAATGTGTTGATTATGAAGTCATTCTTTGCAGGACTTCCCAATGAGTTAGAGGAGGCGGCTTCTATCGATGGTATGAACGCATATGGTATTTTTGTCAAAATTATTATACCGTTGTCCAAGCCAATCTTAGCTTCTATGTTCCTGTTTTATATTGTTGGAATTTGGAATAACTGGTTTGGTCCATTCCTGTACTTAGATACAAAGGATAAGTGGCCAGTGGCATTGTATTTGCGCCAGATTATTATGGGAGCGACAGGAACTCAAGAGATTGGTGCAGCCAGTGACGAGGCAAGTCAAATTGCTGCAAATGTGCGTTCGTGTTGTATGGTTCTAACTGCGGCACCAATTATCTGTGTATATCCATTTGTGCAGAAATATTTTGTACAGGGCATGATGATTGGTTCTGTAAAGGGATAAAAGTTGGAAAATAAATTGTTAAAGGAGGAAGTGTGAAAAATAAATTTTTCACACAACGAATTTGTGCTTACGCCCAAATTCGCAGATTTTGGTAAGAATGGAGGATTTTTATGAAAGCAAAGAAAATGTTATCGCTTATTATGGCGGGAGCTATGGTTCTGTCTATGACGGCATGTGGCGGCGATGGTGGAGAGACAGCATCGAACAATGAAGATTCCAATGCGGAGCAAGCTACAAGCGTAGGGGATTTAATTGACTCTGAAGTCGTTGCGGATGACGACGCAGAAGCGCTGGATTATACTTATGGTGAGGGACAGACATTTCACTCTAATGAGCCAGTGACATATTCCATGATGTACTCTGACCATGAGAACTATCCATATCAAGAGAATTGGTTGCTCTGGTCTGCCATTGAGGAAAAGACAAACGTAACGTTTGATTTGACCTTGATTGCGCGTACAGACTACGAGGACAAGAAATCTGTTCTGATTAATTCTGGCGATTCACCTTATATTATTCCTAAGACATACGAGGAAGGAAAGTATGTAAATGGTGGCCAGGTAGTGGCTGTATCTGATTGGGTGAAATATATGCCCAACTATCAGAAGTGTGTGAAAGATTGGGGAATTGATGAGTATTTAAAAACACAGTTGCAGTCCGATGGAAAGTATTATAAGCTTCCAGGAATGTGGGAGGCAGCAGGCGGCGGTTACTCCTTTATGATCCGCAAAGATGTGTTTGATGCGGCAGGCGTAGATGTGACAGAGCTTGAAAAAACATGGACATATGAAGATTTTTATGAGGCATGCAAGAAAGTAAAGGAATTTACTGGATGTGATTATGTGATTTCTGATGCTTCCAAGGGTGATTGCTTGATTAATATCTGTGCTGCAGAATACGGCGTAAACGCAGGCTGGGGCATGGGCGGTGGTCTTCAGTTTGATTTTGACAACTTAGAGTTTTATTATGCAGATACACAGGATGTTATGAAAGACTATCTGATTTTCTTAAACAAGATGGTAAAAGAGGGTGTACTTGACCCAGAATCGTTCTCTCAGGAAGACGACACAGCAAGAGCAAAATTCTTTAATGGTGAGACTTATGCGATGACAGGAAACTATCAAAATCTTGCAGATTATACAAGCAAAATGACTGACCCAGAAGCAGAGTTGTATATGGTTGTAGCACCGGGCGGTCCAGCAGGACTTTTGCAGATTGAAAATTCTAAATTGGAAAATGGTATTATGATTGCACAGAAGGCATTGGATGAGCTTGGTGAGGAAGGCTTTATCAAAATGTTGCGTTTTGTGGATTGGTTATGGTACTCTCCTGAAGGACAGATGTTGTCATTGTGGGGTGTGGAAGGTGAGACCTACACAATGGATGGCGAGAATGTTGTGTTAAACTCTGATATTTCATTTAATGGTATGAATCCAGATGCGGAGAAGAAGCTGAATGTAGACTATGGTTTTGGTGGCGGTATGTTTGCTTACGGTGGTTCCAACTGGCTGAGAACTTCCAAAATGACAGAGGGTGAAAGAAGCTTTAACAATAGAATTTATGAGTACAGAGAGGACCGTCCACTTATTCCGCCTTACATGGCAAACGAGGAGGAAAGTGAGGAGTTAAATCTGATTTCTACACCGCTTATCGATGCGACAAAAGCATGGATTCAGAAATTCATCACAGGTCAGGCAGACATTGAAACTCAGTGGGAAGCATACAAGGCAGAGTTGGAGAGCCTTGGTGTGAATACTTATGTGACACAAGTCAATGAAATATTCCAAAAAAATAAGTCCAAGCTTGGGTATTAATTGACAATTGAATGAAAAGTGTAATATTATTTGGAAGGAACTGCCAAAAGGCGTTCCTTCCTTCATTAAAAAATACAAAAAGATACGCAGGAGGCAGATGAAGCAATGAATAGAGAAAAAGCAAGAAAACGTGCGGAGGAGTTAGTTTCTCAAATGACTTTAGAAGAAAAGGCATCGCAGTTGCGGTATAATGCACCTGCAATTTCCCGCTTGGGCATACCCGCCTACAACTGGTGGAATGAAGCGCTTCACGGTGTAGCAAGAGCTGGTCAGGCGACTGTGTTTCCACAGGCAATTGGTTTAGGGGCGGCTTTTGATGAGCAGCTTATACATGATGTTGCGGATGTGATTGCCAAGGAGGGGCGTGCAAAGTACAATGCATACGCTGCACAGGATGACAGGGATATTTATAAAGGATTGACCTTCTGGGCGCCTAATGTCAATATTTTCCGTGATCCTAGATGGGGGAGAGGCCATGAGACCTACGGCGAGGACCCTTGGTTAACTTCGAGAATGGGTGTGAATTTTGTGCAGGGATTGCAGGGAGATGGACCTGTTATGAAAGCTGCTGCATGTGCAAAGCATTTTGCTGTACATTCAGGGCCGGAGGCGCTTCGTCATGAATTTGATGCTGAGGCAACACCAAAGGATATGGAAGAAACATACTTCCCCGCGTTTGAGGCGCTGGTGAAGGAGGCCGGTGTAGAGGCAGTGATGGGGGCATACAATCGGACAAACGGTGAACCCTGCTGCGGAAGTAAGACTTTGATACAAGATATTCTTCGAGAAAAATGGGGCTTCGAGGGACACTTTGTATCAGACTGTTGGGCAATTAAGGATTTTCATGTGAATCATAAGGTGACAAGCACTGCGCAGGAATCTGCCGCAATGGCGCTAAATGCAGGATGCGATGTGAACTGTGGTGTTACTTATCTTCATCTTTTAACAGCATACCAACAAGGACTTGTCACAGAAGATGCAATTACACAGGCGGCGGTTCGACTTTTTACAGCGCGCTATATGCTTGGATTGTTTGACGGAAGTGATTATGATCAGATTCCATATGAGTGTGTGGAGTGCAAAGAACACCTCGCTTTGTCACAGAAGGCTGCGGAAGAAAGTTTTGTACTACTTAAGAATGATGGAATTCTTCCGCTGAAAAAGAATGCGATTCAAACAATTGGCGTGATTGGTCCCAATGCGGACAGTCGCGCGGCACTGATTGGCAATTATCATGGCACAGCGACAGAGTATGTCACAATTTTGGATGGCGTACGTCAGTATGTAGGCGATAGTGTTAGAATTTTATATTCTGTAGGTGCGGAACTGTATCGAGATAGAACAGAGGGACTTGGATACCAGTATGATAGAATTTCCGAGGCAAAGATTGTCGCACAACACAGTGATGTGGTGATTTTATGTGTAGGATTAGATGAGACTCTTGAAGGAGAAGAAGGGGATGCGGGAAACAGTTATGCTTCCGGTGACAAGACATCATTGAAATTGCCAGATTCTCAGATTGCACTGATGGAAGCAATCGCTCAATGCGGTAAGCCAGTAGTATTATGTTTGTGTGCTGGAAGTGATATTGACATGAGTTATGCAAGTGAGCACTTTAATGCAGTAGTACAACTTTGGTATCCCGGTGCACAAGGAGGCAAGGCAGCAGCAAGAATGCTTTTTGGTGAGGTATCGGCTTTTGGCAAACTTCCAGTTACATTTTATAATACCTTGGAGGAGCTTCCAGAATTTACGGACTATTCCATGAAAGGTAGAACTTACCGCTATATGGAGAACGAAGCACAGTATCCATTTGGGTATGGATTAAATTATGGTGAGACTGTTCTAAAAGAAGCAGTTTATCAGGAAGGAATGGTTACAGCAGTTGTCGAGAATCAAGGAACGGTTGATACAGATGAGGTGGTGCAGGTATATATCAAATCTGAGACATCTACCGATGCATCTCGCAATCCGCAGTTGTGCGCGTTCAAAAGGATTTTTGTCAAAGCAGGAGAGACAGTCAAAACAGAACTTCCAATAGTATCTCGTGCATTTACGGTGGTCAATCAACAGGGAGAGCGGTATACTCCGGGCGGACAATATCAATTATATGTGGGCTTTGGTCAGCCAGATGCGCGGACAGAGATGTTGACAGGCAAAAAGTCAATTGTGATTACAATAGCGCTATCATAAAAATTTGGTAATGCTAGAATTTATTTCCCGAATTTTCTAAATACAATCGTTTTTCAATGTATTTGGAAAATTCGGGAATTTTTGTGATACAGGTATTTGGGTCTTGATTTCCTTCACTTTTGTTGGCAAGCAAACAAAATTAAAAGCGTTTGTTAATTGATCATTTCTATAGAATATGATATTCTTATAAACAAAAGTAAAGGAGGGAAATATAATATGAAGCGCAAATTTAGTAAAATTGTATTGACTGTTATTATAACAACCGTAATGTGTCTATCTACCGCTTGTTCTGTAGTGAAAATAACAGAAAATGTAATGAACAGTTCAAAAAAAGGCACTGACGAGAAAGAAGCAGTTGAGACACAAAGCTTTGCGGATGCGCACGATGCTTTTACAACAACACTTGCCAGAGAAGACAATGATGACGACGACATTCCAGCGCCGCCAGAGGGAGTGTTTGACTTGGTGCATTATTCCTCAAAAGTAGGAGATTTGGCAGCTTATGTGTCCAGTGATCCTGGTGATGGGCAAAAGCATCCAATGATAATTTGGGTGGTAGGTGGCTGGGGAAATGGTATTGACGATTTTCCGTGGTGCTATCCTGAGTGGGATAATGACCAGACAGGTTCTGCGTTTTGGCAGGCGGGCGTCCTTACAATGTATCCGTCATTTCGGGGAGGAAATGGAAATCCTGGCAATTATGAAACGCTCTTTGGAGAGGTAGATGATATTGTATCAGCATATGAATATGCGGCGTCACTTCCTTATGTTGATTCCAACCGCATCTATCTAGGAGGACATAGTACAGGAGGGACTCGTGCTCTTTTGGCTTCAGAGTACACTGACAAGTTTCGGGCAGTTTTTGCCTTTGGCGTAGTGGACAAGATTGAATATCACAATAATAGTCAGTTTACTTTTGATACGAACAACAAGGAAGAATACAAGATGCGCTCTCCAATTTACTGGTTGGACAGTGTAAAGTCTCCTACCTTTTTAATAGAAGGAAGTGATGGAAATTCTGCAAATCTAAAGAATATTCAAAAAACCTCAACGAATGAGAATATTCATTGTTATGTGATTGACGGTGCAGATCATTTTTCTGTGCTTGCACCACTCACAAGAGTTGTAGCGCAAAAGATTATTCAAGATACAGGAACAGAACCCAATATTTCTATTACACAGGAAGAACTTGATACAGCGATGGATTCTGAGCCAGAAATTCCAATGCCAGTGATGGAGCAGCATACAATTGAGGAGTTAGGAATGAACATTTCGTATCCATATCTGTGGAACTTGGAAGATGTATCCGAGGAGGGGAATCCTTCTTATATGCTATATTCTCGATATGAGGACAATAATATTTGGGATATGTCTATCTTGCGACTTAATTTGTTTACACCAGAAAGTGGATTGGATTTGCAGATTGTGAAAGAGACACTTGAGAGTGATGGATATGATATTCGTGATACAACCATCAATGAATTGCCCGGAGTAAGGGCGGTTGGACAGATGATAAATAACGATGGAACTGTTTTTAATAATGACTTTGTAGTAGTGCAGAAAGAGGATGCGATTGTCACATTTGATTTCCTGATTTACGAAGATTTTGGTGAGGATGCAAATCCGCTATTTGATGCAATAATAGACAGCGTTTCATTCACACAATAAAAAATTTTGCATATAATGAATCTATTAGAGGCAGAATTCATTCCACATCGGATATAAGGTGCTATTTTCATCGTTATTTTCCCAAAACGTTTGGTTACGTCGTCCATTAAGGAGTGAAAATTGTGCGCCAAGATGCTTGTATTTGAGTATTTTGGCGCATAATTAGATTGTTGTTTATTTCCAGAATTCGTATTCATTTCGAGTGAATTGACGGTTGCCACAAAGTAAATTTTCAGTTATAATCAATCCATACACGAATATTGATAACTATATAGAGAATTGTACTGAGAAAATAGGATGTGAAAACTAAGCTTTTTTCAGTATATAAAATATACAAAGTACAAGTGTACGATATAAGCCATTATAGGGTAAGGACTGTCCAAATTAATGTCTGTGGAGATAGTTAGGCAAACCAAATGAGTTTGGCTCAAGATCGATGAAGCAGGAAACTTTAGACAAGGGGTAGTTTACAAAGACAGGGAGGTACATATGAAGACACAAGGCCGACTGATTTCTAATCAGATTACAGAGGGAGTTATCTGGAAGCAACTCCTTTTTTTCTTTTTTCCGATTCTGTTCGGCACTTTTTTTCAGCAACTTTACAATACTACTGACGCGGTGATTGTGGGAAAATTTGTTGGAAAAGAGGCATTGGCAGCGGTAGGAGGACCGGCCGCAACTTTGATAAACTTGCTGATAGGATTTTTTACAGGACTTTCTTCTGGTGCGACGGTCATTATTGCGCAGTATTACGGCGCTAAAAAAGAAGAGGATGTAAAGAAAACAGTGCACACTGCAATGGCGCTTTCGATTGCCGGCGGTGCTGTGATTATGGTGTTGGGGATTCTTTTTTCCGGGATAGCGCTTAGCGCGATGAACACGCCGGAGGAGATTCTTTCTTTATCAGTGGTTTATATGCGCGTTTATTTTCTGGGCGTGATTCCTTCCCTTGTCTACAACATGGGTTCGGGGATTTTGAGAGCTGTTGGGGATTCCAAACGTCCGCTTTATTTTTTGATTTTGTCTTGCATTGCCAATATTATACTGGATATTTTATTTGTGACAGTGTTGAAAATGGGAGTGGTCGGCGTGGCTGTGGCGACCGCACTGTCGCAGGTTATCAGCGCATTGATGGTGCTTGTGACTCTGATGCGAACACAAGATTCTTATCAGCTTTTTCTAAAGGAAATTCGTTTTTCACCGGTGCTTTTGCACAATATTATTCGCATTGGTCTGCCTGCAGGAATCCAATCAACAATGTACTCTGCTTCCAATCTGATTATTCAGTCGAGCATCAATGCTTTTGGAACGGACACAATTGCGGCTTGGACAGCCTACGGCAAAGTCGATGGAATTTTCTGGATGATTATGGGAGCTTACGGGGTATCGATCACAACTTTTGCTGGACAGAATTTTGGCGCGGGAAAATACGACCGCATTAAGAAAAGTGTGCGTATCTGTTTGGGTATGGCAGCACTAACCAGTATCCTTTTGAGTGTTATTGTACTTGCAGGCGGGCGCGTTTTCTTTGGATTATTTACGGATGACCCAGGCGTGGTGTCAATAGGACTGGGCATGATGCGCGTGATTTCGCCAAGTTATATTACTTATATTTGTATTGAGATTCTCGGTGGCACAACACGCGGTTGCGGTGATGCCATTCCACCAATGCTGATGACTTGTGTCGGTATCTGTGTGTTACGCATTTTTTGGATATTGGCGGTGGTTCCATTGCGGCCAGAAGTCTCTACAGTCGCATTTAGTTATCCGCTTACTTGGTCGGTTACCTCATTGCTATTTATCGTCTATTATCTAAAGGGTGGCTGGTTAAAACGCTGTCGCGGGCTATGAAGGGTGTGATTGTGGTGTACTTTCTAAGAAAATGCTTTGATGAGCCATTTTTTCAAAATTATAGTCATATTTTTCTCTTGCGCGAGCAAACTCTTTTCCATAGAGGTCTGCTTTTTGTTCCATATAGCGGCTTAGTGCCAATGTAAAAACAAATCCTGTGTTTTCTGGGTCTAGTTGTGGAATAGAGAGCTTGACCTTTTGGACACCTTTTTGGTGAAGCAGAATAAAATAACACCACCATGCCAAGAAATTGTATGTATTTTCAATTGTATTTGCGGCGGGTTCATTATTAAGGTCAAGCTGTGTTATTTCAAGATCATTTTCTAAACCATCAAAATTTCCTTCCAAAGCGTTAAATAACCGTTCTAATGTATAAGGATTTTTATTCCACCGCGCTTCGCGTGGCAGTTTCACCCAGTAAGTATCATAAAAATACCAGAATAGTTCAATCTTTCCTAAATGCACACAGTCCGCTAATACAGTGGAATACATTTTCTGTGGTTCCGATGCGTTGCAAACACGATAACACCAATGAAAACGTTTTGGAATATTCCTATGAATGAAATTGAGCATTAGTTCTTCTGCCTGCTCCTTTTGGTCGGTGTGTAGCAGATAAAATAAATATGCAAAATGATTGCATACATAACAGCGATTGGGGTTGCCGCTGTATTTTAGGAAACTTTTCGCTGCTTTTTCTGCGCGCTTGGTGTCACGGTAGAGCAAAGCTAGATATAATTCTGAAATATAATATAAATCAATATCTATATTATATTTAAACACAAGTTTGGAATAATTTTGCATAAAAAGTTCCATTTTGCAATCATCAATCGGGGCATACCAAGAATAAGTATGATAAATTTCATCATAGATAAAAATAAGAATACTGCACATTTTGGCATCTGGATTGGCTATGCCATCAAGATAAGATTGACTGTCTTTGTAGTATAGTTCTGCATATTTTACAATTTCTCGATAGTTGCAGTTGTATCTGTCTAAAGACATTAAGTAGTACATTGTGTAGAAATACAGATACCATTCTTCTGCTTGCCTGGCAAGCAGAAGAATTTTTTTAAATATACCAGAAAAAACAGAATAATTTAATGTATGCATATCTGCATCTGCGTTCTCTCTGGTGGATTCTCTTACTCTGCGCACCAATGCAGCAAGTTTATTTGATTTTAGTGCGTCTATATCAATCATTCCATATAATGCCATATTGTAATCTCCTAGATGTTGTTTCTCTATTTTGATATTTATTTGCCAATAAAAGTAGTGTAATTTATGTGTAAAATTAATTATAGCTATTGTATCATGGTTGTTATGGCCGAACAAGTGCTATCATCAAAATCAATGTAATCTCACAAATTGTCGTCAAAGAATAAAAAGTTTCCAAAAGCTTAAACCCTCACATAGATAATTTGTTACTTTTGTAATTGTAGATAGAACAAATGTTTCTTGTGAAACGAAGATGCAAAGGGTATAATAATATTTAGAAAGAGTGGAAACGGTTGCGATGGGAATGTATGAAAGGGTTATGATAATGAACAAAATGAATTTTGAGACAGCAAATATGACAGAAAAGAATATCGATAAACTTGCGGCTCTTTTTCCAAACTGTATTACAGAGAAGCTAGATGAGGAGAAAAGTACAGAAGATAAAAAGGTTTACAAGAAAGCTATTAACTTTGAGATGCTTCGTCAAATGTTGTCAGATGATATAATAGAGGGCGGTGAAGCCTATGAATTTACATGGGTTGGCAAAAAAGCAGCGATTATGGAGGCAAATAAGCCAATTCGCAAGACATTGCGTCCTTGCAAGGAGGAAAGTGTAAATTGGGATACGACAGAAAATCTCTATATTGAAGGAGATAATCTGGAAGTTTTGAAACTCTTGCAGGAAAGTTACCTTGGAAAGGTAAAAATGATTTATATTGATCCCCCATATAACACAGGAAATGATTTGATCTATAATGATAATTTTAAGATGACTGCAAATGAATATTCCGATGAAATTGCAGAGTTTGATGAGAACGGGAACAGAATGTTTAGAAATACGGATAGCAATGGAAGGTTTCATTCGGATTGGTGTAGCATGATTTATTCGCGGCTGATGTTGGCGAGGAATTTGTTAAGTGAGGATGGGGTTATTGCAATTAGTTTAGATGATAATGAATATGACAATTTAAAAAAGATTTGTGATGAAATTTTTGGAAGGAGTAATTTTATTGCAAATATTATTTGGCAATCTACAGCGGGTTCCAACACAGGGACAAACATTATAACAGTTACAGAGTATATTTTATTTTACAGTAAACATTTTGCGAACTGTACATTTAATACTTTGCCTATCGAAGATAGTGAAAAGTATTGTAATCGCGATGAATATTTTGAAAAACGTGGTGGTTATATATTAAATAAATTGGATAGACGAATGACCGGGATGCATTATTCAGAAGCATTAAACTATGCGATTAAAATGCCAGATGGCAAAATGGTATATCCGGGAGGTACTTTAGAGAAAAACAATGAAAATTGGAATTGGCGATGGTCAAAGGCGAAAGTTGAGTGGGGAGTAAAAAATGGTTTTATTGTATTGAAAGAGGTAGAGGGAAAATGGAATGCCTATTTTAAACAATATTTAAAAGTAGACAATCAGGACAACCCTATTCATAGAAGCCTGCCTTTTCAAAACATTATTAAGTTAGAACAGGCCAATAATAATCAAGGGACCAAAGAAATTATGGTCTTGTTAGGGAATAAATATTTTGATTATCCTAAGCCATCGAATCTATTGAAATATCTTATTAATATAATAAATACCAAAGATTCTATTATCCTCGATTTTTTTAGCGGCTCTGCCACCACAGCCCATGCGGTGATGCAGCTAAATGCCGAGGATAGTGGACATCGCAAATTTATTATGGTACAAGTTCCAGAACAAACAGATGAGAAGAGCGAGGCGCACAAAGCAGGTTATGATACCATTTGCGAAATTGGCAAGGAGCGCATTCGCCGTGCTGCTAAGAAAATTGCAGAAGAAAATCCCAATGCTGATTTTGACAGCGGTTTTCGCGTATTAAAATTAGATACGACAAATATGAAGGATGTATATTATGCTGCTGGTGACTACAATCAGTCAATGCTTGATTTATTGGAATCCAATATTAAGGACGACCGCACAGATATTGATTTACTGTTCGGTTGTCTGTTGGAATGGGGACTACCACTTTCCATGTCGTATACTAGTGAGCAAGTTGATGGCTGTACCATACATATTTATAATGAGGCTGACTTAATTGCCTGTTTTGATGAGAATATACCCGACAGTGTTATACAAACAATTGCAAAGCGTCGGCCAATTCGCGCTGTGTTTCGCGACAGTAGTTTTGTAAATGCACCGTCAAAGATTAATGTTGAGGAAACCTTTAAGCGGTTTGCACCAGATACAAATATTAAGGTACTATAAAATTTAGTAAATGGTTTTATACAAAGGTGGTAAGGGATTGTCGAATATGGGGGAGATTTATAGATGAAGTTGCAATTTAAGCATCAGAAATTTCAGGCAGATGCGGCGAAGGCAGTGGTGGATGTTTTTGTGGGGCAACCATATCTTACGCCGTCTTATAAAATCGATCGGGGTAATGGTTATCATCAGACAACTATCACAGAAGAACAAGATTTTACAGGATGGGCCAACCAAAAGATTGTTCCAGCGTTGAGTGATCAGCTTATCTTGGAACATTTACAAAAGATACAACGTGCACATCAGATAGCGCCATCTTCAAAGTTAGAGGGGAAATATAATCTAACAATTGAGATGGAAACAGGAGTGGGTAAGACTTACACTTACATAAAAACAATGTATGAGTTAAACAAACATTATGGATGGAGTAAGTTTATTGTTATTGTGCCATCGATTGCGATTCGTGAGGGAGTGTATAAATCCTTTCAGGTTACGCAGGAACATTTTGCGGAGGAGTATAGAAAAAAGATTCACTTTTTTATTTATAATTCTTCTCAATTAACAGAGATTGACCATTTTGCATCGGACAGTGCTATTAATGTTATGATTATTAATGCGCAGGCATTCAATGCAAAGGGTAAGGATGCAAGACGAATCTATATGAAGTTGGATGATTTTCGGTCGCGTCGTCCAATTGATATTATTGCAAAGACCAATCCCATTTTGATTATTGATGAGCCGCAATCAGTGGAAGGAAAACAGACAAAGAAGAATTTGGCAGAGTTTTGTCCACTTATGACTCTGCGTTATTCTGCGACACACAAAAACGACAGTATTTATAATATGGTCTATCGTTTGGATACGATGGAAGCATACAATAAATGTCTGGTAAAAAAGATAGCGGTAAAAGGAATTACTAAGACAGGCAGCACTGCTACAGAAAGCTATGTGTATCTGGAAAGCATTAATTTGTCTCCTAAAAATCCGACAGCAACGATTCAATTTGAGGTCAAAGGCATAGATGGCATTCGCAAGGTAAACCGAAAGGTTGGTATTGGTTATAATCTCTATGAACATTCGGGACAGATGGAAGAATACAAAAATGGTTTTACTGTAAAATTTATTGATGGTAGAGACGATTCCATTGCGTTTTTAAATGGAATCAAATTGTACGCTGGAGAGGTCATTGGGAAGGTTGATGAAAACCAAATGCGTCGCATTCAGATTCGAGAAACAATACTTTCCCACATTGAGAGAGAGCGCCAGCTCTTTTACAAAGGAATTAAGGTACTTTCGCTGTTTTTTATAGATGAGGTTGCAAAGTATAAAAAATATGATGCAGCAGGACAGCCATCGAACGGAATTTATGCAGAGATGTTTGAGGAGGAATATGCAGACATTATTGGCACAATGGAGCGCGAGTTGAGAGAGGATGCGTATATAGACTATCTTAATACAATTACCCCGTCCGCTACACATGCGGGATATTTTTCTGTGGATAAAAAAGGACACATGGTTGACAGCAAGGTCTCATACAAGGAGACAATTACCGATGATATTGATGCATATGAATTAATTATGAAGAACAAGGAGTTGCTTTTAGATAGAAATCCAAAGAAATCGCCGGTTCGTTTTATTTTTTCACACTCTGCATTGCGCGAGGGTTGGGATAATCCAAATGTATTTCAGATTTGTACATTAAAACAAAGCAATAGTGATGTCCGCAAGCGCCAGGAGGTTGGACGAGGGCTTCGACTGTGTGTCAACCAGGATGGGGAGAGAATGGATGCGAATGTACTTGGAAGTGATGTGCACAATATTAATGTATTAACGGTAATTGCAAGTGAAAGCTATGACAGCTTTGCAAAGGGGCTTCAGTCAGAGCTTGCAGAAGCAGTGGCAGACCGACCCCGCGCAGTTACAGCCGATTTATTTACGGGTAAGGTTATCAAAGACCATAATGGGAATGAGCAAGTTATTGACAAAGATATAGCACATGCAATTTATTATGAACTTATTATGAGTGGATATATTGACCGTAAGGGGGCTCTTACAGATAAATATTATGAGGATAAAAAGCATGGCCAAATTGTTATAGCGCAGGAGGTGTCTGACGCAGAAGAAGATATTATTCGGATTATTGACTCAGTGTACAATAGTAAAATAATACAACCTGAGAATGCAAGAAAAAATAATGTTGTGCTTACACTGGATGAAAGAAAGTTGATTTTGCCGGAATTTGTAGCACTTTGGAATCGTATTAACGCGAAATCAGCCTATGTAGTTGACTTTGATACAAAGGAACTTGTTAGGAAATCTATCGTTGCGTTAAATGAAAAATTGCATGTCTCTAAAATTTATTTTAAGGTTGAGACAGGTACGCTGGAAACGATTTCGTCAAAGGATGCACTGTTAAATGGGAATCCTTTTTTAAAGAAGGGTATGGATAGTTATAATATAACAATCAGTGCAAACTCTAATGTTCGGTATGACCTTGTTGGAAAGCTGGTTGATGAAACTGGACTGACAAGAAAAGTGATAATTGCTATTTTAAAGGGAATACAGCCAGAGGTGTTTAAACAATTTCAGGATAATCCAGAAGAATTTATTATTAAGGCAGCAGCGCTTATAAATGATGAGAAAGCCGTGACTGTAATTGAGCATATCACATACAACGTGCTTGACGAACGATATGATACAGATATTTTTACTGCGCCAACGGTGAAGGGCAAGCTGGATATAAATGCGATGAAGACACAAAAACATTTGTTTGACCATTTGATATATGATTCTGACAATGAGCGTAAATTTGCAATTGAACTTGATAACAGTAGTGATGTAGCGGTCTACGTAAAACTGCCAAAGGGATTTTATATTTCCACACCAGTAGGCAAATACAATCCAGACTGGGCAATTGCTTTTCGGAAGGGAACTGTTGAGCATCTTTATTTTGTGGCTGAGACAAAAGGGTCAATGTCTTCCATGCAGCTTCGATTGATTGAGGAATCAAAAATTCATTGTGCAAAAGAACATTTCAAGGCGCTGAAAGAAAGTTTGGATGATAGTAGTGATATTGTCTATGAGGTTGTGGACAGTTATAAAAGCTTGATGGATAAAGTGAAATAATGATTGTAAGCTTAATACTATTTCGTATTTTTCTCGTTTGTTATTTGTTTTGCGGACAGAAGTTGCAATTTTTAATCATATTGGGAAACCAAGGAAGTTAGTTGCTTTCAGAATTATTTTATTACGCATTCTATTTATATTTTTTATTAATTAATACGATTGAAAGTAATAGCAGCGCCTATTTTTGACTATAGTAAGATAAAAGATTTGATAAAATAATACTGTTGATAATTGTTAAAAAATCGAGTAGGAGAAGATTCTTTTTCTCCTACTCGCGCCGAGTTGGTTAGTTTGTTGACATATTTTATTTGGGTATCTAAAATGATGAAAGGGTATCTGTGTTATCAGAGGTAAGTAATATTGACTTTATAAATAGACAGTTTTATTCAATGAAAGAACGATAAAAATTCATTTCTTCCTCAGAAATTTCATAGTAGAAAATTAAAAATTCCTCTGGAATAGAAAATGCTTTGATACTTTCTTGTGCAACTGTCATTTTGATAATATTTTTATCTTCATATAATGTAATTGTAGTATTTTCTTCTAGTTGCTTCTCACCAAAACGTGCAACTGGGTATTTGTATGAAGTCAAATAGTATTGTTCTTTGGCTTCCTCCAACGCTTTCTTCAGTTCGTTTTGGCGTTCTTGTATGTCCGATATGTCTGAATCATCAAAAAGCAAACATTGGTTATATTGATATAACTGTTCTTCATCATTTATTGTTTTTATAAGCTCATTATTCTCCGCGGAATATATTTTAATTTCAGCTAAATAATCTAAATCTTCTGTTGTATATTTTTTTCCTTGTTGTGCAGAACACCCTGCACAAATACATAGCCCAAGTACAAGCAGAATGCTAATTTTTATATTGTTTTTCTTGTTCATCTTTCCTCCTTGTTTTCTATAAGCAATTTACATGTTGTAACCAATAGGCAACAAAATAAAATTATAATAGGTGCATATGGATTCCATGCGTTTGTTATCATTCCAATTAAAACCGCAATCACTGTAATCGGCAATGCCATATATATCCAACGATACCTTTTCATAGAACCGTTTTTAGGCGGATGTTCCATATTTTTAATAACAATGTTATCAATGTGTATAGACATGCTTGCCCATATAATAAGTGCTAACCACACGGTATCCGCTATCCATTCAAAAACATTACAAACTGTCTGTCCAAAATAAACTATTAAAAAATTTCCTATTTCAGAACTTATCAAAAGAATGACCACTCCCAAAATAATCATCACTGCATACTTCTTTCTTCTGACTTCGCTTTCTTTTTTAAACGCTCCGAATACTTTATCATCAAATGCAAGGTGTTCATTTTTAATTTCCTGATACTGTTTGGGCTGAAAAAAACACCAAATAATTATAACGATTCCAGCTATCATTGTAAGCCAATAAAGAAAAGATATTATTAGACTATAGTGACCAGAATAGTTAAATATATTTGACAATACAAAAAGGCTTATCCCTCCTGTAAAGTGCTTTATGTTCTGTCTACTGTATGACAAGTATCCATCTAACATCTCTTTGCTGACATAATACCCACTGTTTGAGATTGCTTTTTCTTCTGATATTTTTTCTTGGCATTCCTCTTTTAGTAGGTAATCTATTGATACTCCAAATAGGTTACTGATTTTTACTAATTTTCCTACTTCAGGGATTCCTTTATCATTTACCCATTTTCCTACTGCTTGTCGGGATACCTCTAATACTTCGGCTAAATCTTCTTGCGTCATATTGTTGTCTTTCAATAGCGCTTTTAATTTTTGTCCCAATGTCATTTTTATCTACCTCCTGCAAATATTCTACTTCTTAGCAATAAGAAAAACAACCAATCTGCAGTTTCGTCTTGTCAACTTTGCGTTTCTTTTACTTATTTTATCATCATTTTCTGCACATGCATATAATTTTTGCTGTTTATTCATTCAATGTTCTTTCCTGTCTATTTCATCTGTTATAAGTAGGTTATTTTTGAATATCATGTGTTTTCTTTGTTCAGTAAAGTTCACAGTCTGTTGGCTTTTTATATGAAATTATATTTCTTTTGTAAAATTCTCTTTATCAAGATTGGTGTATTGAAGAGTTTTTAGTAGTATTTTTTTTAGTAATATGGTAAAATCTAATGAAAATAAAAAGATTAGAGGAACTATTCTTTCAATTTATAAATGATATATTTGTGAAGTTATAGTAGGAAGTGTTACTGTGTGGATTTATAGGATAGGTATATTTTATGGATAGAAAGAAAAAGATTGATTTTTATAACAGGATATTTCTTGAAATGTATGATGAGATACGAAGATTTATTTTACATTATTCAAGAGATGAGAGAGTGGTTGACGATGCTGTTCAAGAAACATTTTTAGAGGCATATCGTCATATTAATGAATTGATAATCCATCCAAATTATAAGGGGTGGTTATATAATACAGCGAAATATAAAGCACAAAAATTAAAACATCGATTGCAGCAAATTGATATACACTGTATTGATTTGGAAGAAGTAGACAGAAAAAATGTTACAATAAAGGAAAATACAGATGTTTTATTTTGGGATAGTTTAAAAAATGAATTGTCAGCAAATGATTTTAAACTGTTATATTTGAAGTATATACAAGGATACTCATTGAAGGATATCGCAAAAATTCTAAAGATTTCTTTAGGAGCATGTAAAATGAGACATGTAAGATTACTTGAAAAATTAAAGAAAACAATAACATGAGGTATTGTTTTTGCATTGAACTTTAGGATATATTATTGTATGGTTAATTTAGGAAGGAGAACGATGATGAGTAAGAATTCTTTATTATTGGATAATGGAAAAGTATTAGAAAGTGAATTACTGAAATTGTTAGACACAGAAGTAGAAAAGTCTTCTATAAATATTGATGCTAATTATATAAGTAGTATCACATATATTTTAGATAAATTGCGTAAAAATAATTCTGTTTCAGAAGAATATTCATTGGAAAACTTTGTTGTAAGATTTAATTCAAAGTATGGTACTCATTTAAAGGTACATTTGTCGGAAAATAATAAAATAATAAAATCTATTATTTTAATAGTTAGTTTTATTGCATTCATGTTAGGTGTGATTTTTACTCTAAATAGATTTTTGATAAAGTTGGTTGAAAAATGCCCTTTACGCTTGTAACGTAAAGGGCATTTGTAATGTGTTTTTTATATAGTAAAAATGTACAATTTGTTTGTAAAAATTTTTTAAATAAAATGTTACATTTTATATTTATTTAGGAATATATATTTAGATGTGCATCAAATTTAGGTAGAAAGGAGAAAAGCATGGAAAAAAAGAATACTCCAGTGGTAAAACCTGTAATCAATACTCATATAGAGATTGAAGTGCAAGGATATGGATGCGGGGATGATTGCATTGAGTATCTATCTAAGACTTCGTCAAATTGCATTCCTTCAGTTTCGGCAAAGTTCACACCTATGTGGTAATTTGATAATTAAAAATATGTATGAGATATCCAAGTGATTATGGATGTTCTATGCTGGTCTGTTATGTGAGATGAAAGGAATTATTATGATACTTAGTATATGGGTTACGAATAATTGTAATATGCAATGTGATTATTGTTACGAAAAAAACAAAGGTAATTCAAATATGGATATTTCTTATATTAAATCTATTATTAATTTTATAGATAAGGTATATCCTCAGGCGGATAGTGCTAATTTGTTTATTAAATTTTTTGGTGGAGAACCATTGTTGAATTTATCTTTTATTAAAGAATTCATAAAAACAATGCATGGCATTAAAGGTAACTATGGAATTATTAGATATTCAATAACGACAAATGGTACATTATTGAATCGTGAGGTTATAGATTACTTAAATAGGAATCAAATTGAATGCTCAATTAGCATTGATGGTTATCCTGATATACATAACTTGCATCGTAAAATGAAAAATGGTAATGGTTCTTGGGATTATATTGAAGATAATTTAGAGTATGCACTAAATACGATACAATCTCTTAGTGCTAGAATTACGTATTCTTCAACAACAGTACAAAGTTTATATGATAGTGTATTATTTTTGGTAAAAAGAGGATTTAAAAATATAAATTTATTTCCTGATTTTTTTGATCAAGATTGGGATGATCAATCATTAGAAAGCTTAAAACAACAGTATTTTAAAATTAAAGAATATAACAAATGTAACAGAGACGTGAATATATCGACTGGAAATTATGCAGATAACCTTTCTAAAGGATATATAGGATGTGGTGGTGGATTTAATACTTACAGTATAAGTGTAACTGGTGATATTTATCCGTGTACTTATTCAATAGACTATGCACAGTTTAGATTGGGTAGCATATTTGATATTGATAATTACAAAGTAGTAAAACATATTACAGATCATGACAAGAGAGGTGATTGCAAAGGATGTAAATATTTTTATATTTGTCAAAGTGGACGTTGTATTTATTTGAACTATAAGATGAGTGGTGAGTTTTATAAGACAAATGGTTTTTTTTGTGAGTATCAGAAATTGGAATATAAATATAATGGTTTATAAATATCATCTAAGAGGATAGTAGTTTGAAAAAAATAAAATTAATTATAGGGATTCCTTTCAGGAAATATGTAATTAAACAATTGACTTGTTTGACTTTTATGTTAATTTATACAATTCTTACTCTAATATTTCCAGGATTTATTAGTCTTGTAATTGATAAAGGGGTTCTTACTGGTAATTTGTATGAAATATTTAAAAATATTGGGATAATGTTTTTAGTAGGTATTCTTATGGTTGCGTTCCAATATATACAAAATATTAGCTTTTATAAACTGGCACAAACAATAATAATGGAGCTTAAAAATAGATTATATGAAAAAATATTAATCACGAATTATAAGTTTTGGGAGAAATATTCAGTTGGTGATATTTTAACTATAATGGAAACAGATGTCAATCGTTTGGAAATCTTATTGACGAATACTGTGAGTGAAATATTTGTTAATATTCTAATAGTTATAGGGATTTCTATCTATTTAATCATTATAGAATGGACAATGGGGGTATGCATAATTATTCTAGCAGTCGTGTTTGCATGGATACAACAAAAGTTAGGAGCTAAAGTTGAATCTGGAATGGTAAGATTGCGAAATAATATAGGAGAATTAGCTGCATTTACGAATGAGACAATTAACAATGTTAGTAATATTCAGATGATTGGATATTATGAGAATATTAAGCAAAATTATAAAAATAAAAATAGCAATGTTGTTTTAAATTCATTAAATCAATTAAGAACGATATCCCTTTCGCGGATTATTGGTATGGGATTTAACGTTATTGGAATTATAATCGTTATTTTGGTAGGAGCATATAAAGTAATAAATGGAAATATGTCAATTGGTTTATTGTTTAGTTTGACAGTTTATGTTCAAAGATTATATTCACCAATAATTAATATTGGTTCTTCATATATCAATATAAAAAATACAATGCCAATAATTAATAGAATAGTAAGTGTACTACAGTCAGATGATTATATACATGATGGTACATTACAAAATATTCAAAAAAATAATTTTGACATAAATCATGTAAGTTTTTCATATAAAACAAAAGAAATTTTAAACGATTTTTGTTTGCAGATTAAAAGTGGCGATATAGTAGGTATTGTAGGAAAAAATGGAAGTGGAAAATCTACAATTATTAAATTAATATCGGGTTTTTGTGAACCAAATAAAGGGGAGATATTATATTCAGGAACTAATATTCGACATTATAGTTTATGTTTTATAAGATCCCAATTTGGAGTTATGTTACAAAAGCAATTTTTTTTAAGTGGATCATTGCGTGATATTATCAATTCATATAGAAATAGTATTGATGATAACCAGATTTATGAGTTAGCAGATTTATTTAACTTAGATATTAGTAAATTTGAAAATGGACTTGATACTCTTATAAAAGAAAATGCGTCAAATCTTTCTGGCGGAGAGGCTCAGAAAATATCATTAATACATCTTTTTCTATATGATAAACCAGTTTATATTTTGGATGAACCAACATCTGCTATAGACCAAGAAAGCGAAGAGAAAATATGCAATAGTTTAATAAAACTTTTAAAAGGAAAAACAGCAATTATTATAAGTCATAAAAGAGATATATTAAAGATATGTAATAAAGTCATTGATTTTGAAGGAGAAGAAAGGTATGAAGAGGTTAATAATTAATGTTGTATTAAGTGTTATTTTAGTATATTGTATGTCTATTAATGTACTTGCAGATGTTGGTCCTACAGATATGAGTTTATCGCAGAGAGTGTTTGATATAGCTAATGGTTCTGACAATATTTTGGGGAAGGGGGTTTTATTATCACATGAGGAAAATGCTAATGCAAGATTTAAAAGTGGTGGTGTAGATCATACACATCAGTATATTCTAGCTTCTGCGTTAATTATATTAAATAATGATAAAGGAAGTAGTATATTGACCAATAAAAATTATTCGGAAAATTTATTGATTAATACTGATTGGCCAGATGAGCTTGGTAATGAAACTGATTACGGAACATTTGCAGGACACTTTTATGATCCAGACACGAAAGATAATTGGTTAGGACAAACATCTCCGACAGCTAAGACAAGAGCTATTAATTATTTTAATAGTGCAGTTTCAGCATATGAAAGTGGAAACATAAGCCAAGCAATCGTTTTTTTAGGTCGCGGAACACATTATATTGCTGATATTAATGAACCACATCATGCATCAAATTATACAGCATTAAATAGTAATCATACAGAATTTGAAAAATTTGTTGATGATAATCGAGCATTATATAAGATTGAAAATAATTCACTTAATATGGGTTTTTATGTTGAAGCAACTAATACTAAATTAGATACATTGATTGACGAAATGGCACATGAATCTAAGGCATTATATCCTAAGGCAATGAATGCTAATATGTATGATGAAGCTGCGTCTTTGTGTATTAATAATGCTATTGTGAGAGTAACACAATATTTGTACAAATTTGCAACGACAACTGGAATATATTAAGAACAATGATAAGGAATAGCATATGGTATTTGCTATTCCTTTGTTTTGATATTAAAATATTTGTTAAATAATGATAATTTAGGAGGCAGAAGGAATGTATCGATTATTGATTGTTGAAGATGAAAAAGTTTTAAATTTTGGTTTACAAACTTGTCTAAAAGAGGCTGGATATGAGGTATATGGAGTATTTTGTGGCAAGGATGCTCTAAGATCATACAAAGAGGATTTATATGATTTGATAATATTAGATGTTAATTTACCTGATATAAATGGATTTGAGTTATATGGGAAATTTAAAAATTATGGAAATGTTCCTGTAGTTTTTTTAACTGCGAGAGATGAGGAGAATGATATTATTTTAGGGTTTGATTTGGGAGCGGATGATTATATTACAAAGCCGTTTCGATTAAATATATTTTTAAAAAAGATAGCTGCTATATTGAAGCGTTGTAACAAGCTCGAAGTAAATACAATATATGAATCAGGAAATCTCTGTGTAGATTTAGATAAACGTGAAGTAAAGATAGACGATAATATTGTTTTATTAACACCAACAGAGTATAAAATACTCGAAATATTTATACTAAATAAAAATATAGTGCTTACGAAGGAAGTTCTTTTGGAAAAGTTGTGGGATAATAGTAATAATTGGGTAGATGAACATGTTGTGCCAGTTAATATTAGTAGATTGAGAAATAAACTTGAGAATGGGGAAAAGAAATTTATTAAAACGATATTTGGTGTTGGATATTTGTGGAGTGATACAGATGAAAAGTAATAGAAATTTTGGTGGGAAAGTTTTACTACTTGTGTATATTTTAATATCTATGTCAATTCATTTAGTTTGTTTTAAGTTTGCTAGCTTAAAAATATATATTTGTGTTTCTGTTTATCAGTTTTGCACAGTTAGTATGATATATTTATTTTATAGGAAAATTATGAATGAAATAATCGAGCAGACACAAATGCTGGAGAAAACAATGGATCAAATGTTAAGTCATTGTAAATTAGGATATGAACAACTATTAGAAGACACATTATATTCAAAATTATATACAAAATTGTATAAAATAAATGAAATTCAAAAACTACATATGCAAGAAAGGGAAGACGAATTAGCTATTACGCATGAGTTAATATCGGATATATCTCATCAAGTTAAAACACCAATTGCAAATATTAGAATATATAGTGAGATGATTTTAAGAAATGAAGAGTTATCGGAAGATACTATTTATAAATTAAAAACAATGGAATTACAAATAAATAAATTGGACTTCTTACTAAAGTCTCTTATTAAAATGTCGAGATTAGAAGCAAATATGATAGTTATACGTCCTGAAAGATCCAAAATGATCGATTTAGTTGCAGGTGCTTTGAATAATGTTGTGATTGATGCTGAAAAAAAGAATATTAATATCACTACACAATGTTCTCATAATATTATGGCCTATATTGATTTAAAATGGACAATTGAAGCCGTTTTTAATATTTTAGATAACGCAGTCAAATACACACCAGTAAATGGGAAGATTATTATAAAAGTTGAAGAATTAGAAGAGTTTGTAAAAGTTGGAATAAGTGATACAGGTATAGGGATAGAAGAAAAGAAAATCCCATTGATTTTTCAAAGATTTTATAGAGATGGCAGTATAAAAAATATTGAAGGATTGGGATTAGGGCTTTGTCTTGCACGTGAAATAATTGAGAAAGAAAAAGGGTATATACGTGTTTCTTCCAAAATTGGAAAAGGTACATGTTTTTTGGTCTTTTTATGGAAAGGAAAAGAGTGTAATGATTAAAATTGGAATTATTGACAGTGGAATTGAACACGGATTTGTTTCAAGTAATAATATAGTTTTTAAACAAGATTTTTTAAATAAAGATTCAAATGATTCTTTGGATGAATCTGGTCATGGAACATGCATAACAAAACAAATAGATGAGTTATGTCATGATAATGAATTGTATATATTAAAAGTTTTAAATCCGAATAATGTTACCAGTTTTTCAGTTGTGGATCAAGCAATGGAATATGCAGATTCATTGCAGCTAGACATCATAAATATGAGTTTTGGAATAGAGTGTGAGCGCTACAATAAAGAAATTTATAAGCGATGTGAGGACTTCAAAAAGAAAAATACAATAGTTGTAACTACGCCCTCTAATAACGGTGCGAAAAACTATCTGTATGAACAGGAGAATGTAATAAAAGTTGTTGGCGGAAGAAATATATTTGATGAAAAAATTATATATAACGGAGATGCATTTTGTACAAAAGGGATACCCAGAATGTTACCGTGGTTAAATAATATATATGTATTAAAAGGAGGAAATAGTTTTTCTACAGCACCCATTATAAAAATGATTTGTGATGCAAAAAATAATGGTAATATTACATTTGAAGATGTAAAAACTTATTTATTTAATAATGTTAATTATGATTACAATTATGATCCGTTTATATATCCAGACAATATAGTGAAAGAAAGTATCGTTAATTATCATATATATAATAAAATATTAAAACTTTTTATTAAAAAATGGAAAATTATGGGTGATGTTAGTTTGTTTTCCTATTCGAGTATAGTGAATGGTAACTTTCATCAATTATTAGAATGGTTGGGAAAAGAATTGAATGTTCCTATTAGAATAATGGAATATCAGTATAATCATTTTTTTTATATTGAAAATCTTAGCAATAAGATTTATGCGGATACGCTAAGATATAATAATTAAACAAAATATATAAAAATATAAAAATATAGTATATCTTTATATATAAAAAATTAGTTATCTCAATATTGTGATAACTTTTTGTAAAAATGAGAATGGATTGAGATATTAGCATTATATAATTTAGTCTTATAAGAGTTATAGTGCAACAGAAGGAGTTAGAGATGAAGATTTTACAAATCACAAATCTTAAAAAATGTTATGGTAGTGGCGAGAATGTTGTAAAAGCATTGGATGGAATTACCATGTCCATTCAACAAGGAAGTTTTGTAGCAATTGTTGGGGCATCGGGAAGTGGTAAGACTACACTAATCAATATTATTGGTGGATTGGATCAAGCTACTTCTGGGAAGGTTGTTGTTAATAATATCGATTTAACCACCTTAGCAAAAGATGAACTTACAATTTTTAGAAGAAGAAATATAGGTTTTGTATTTCAGAATTATAATTTAATTCCAATTCTTAATGTATATGAGAATATTGTATTGCCATTGGAATTAGATGGAGATTTTGTGGATGAGAATTATGTAAATAAGGTTATTAATGTGTTAGGTCTTAGAAATAAGATATATTGTCTATCGAATCAACTTTCAGGAGGTCAACAACAAAGAGTCGCTATTGCAAGAGCACTCGTAACCAAACCTTCAATCATTTTGGCTGATGAGCCGACGGGAAATCTTGATACCAAAACCAGCTGTGATGTGCTAGGGTTATTAAAAAATACAAGCAAAGAATTTGGCCAAACAGTTGTTATGATTACACATAATAATGAACAGGCAAATTTAGCAGATGAAATTATAAGAATTGAAGATGGAAAAATTGTATAGATTTGGAGGAAAATTTGATGAGAAAAATATATATTTTTTATCTTTTAAGTATAGTTACTATTTTACTTATAGGGTGTTCGGATGAAACTGTTATTCATCAAGAGGCAAATTTGATTGTTACAAATTACAGTAATCTTGAATGTGAAAAAATTACAATTATAAGTGCAGGTAATGTAATTGCAAGTAGTAATAAACCTATAGGGGATACACAACTTTGTTATTTCAATATCAATACAAAAGAAAGCAGTTATACATTCGAGATAGATGTGGAATTTAATGAGCAACATTTTACAAAAACTTTTGAGGAAGATTTTTCTAAACAAGATAATATAGTTTTAATTGGAATAGATTACAGTGATGGCTTGTGTGAAATTTTTTTAGATCAAAAGGAAGGTCAATAAATGCTTAAAAATAACAACAACAAAATAATTAAAAAATTGGCTGTTAAACATAGTAAAGCAAATAAACAAAAAAATATTTTTACAATAAGTGCAATTATATTAACTACTTTCTTAATATGCATTGTGTTTAGTATAGGAGCTGGGTATGTAAAAAGTTCTAATGTACAGCAAATTCAGTTTGCGGGAACAAAGGCAAATATTGTATTAACAATTCCAACAAAAGAACAAATTAATTTCTTAGATAAGAATAATGATATTGTAGATATAGGCTTTATTCGTCAGATTGGTGTAGTTAATGTATCAAAGTATTCACAAATTGATAACGCATATCTCCGATATGTAGATGAGAATGAATGGAAGAAAAATACTTTGCCTGCCCTTGTTAATTTTAAAGGAAAATATCCAGAGAACGCAAATGAAATTATAGCTCCTACTTGGGTGTTAAACGAAATGGGAATTGATAAACCAGAATTAGGAATGAAGTTTAATTTAGAGTATCGATTTGGCTATACAGATATAAATTATGGAATTGTTTCTAATGAAAAAAACGAGGATTTTATTTTATGTGGATGGTATGAGGACCATAGTAGTAATAAATTTCAAAAAAATGGGATTTTATACATTTCAAAAACATTTTGGGAAAATACAGAAGTAACAGAAAGTAATACCAAAAGTGTTGTTGAATTTACTTATCATGGTGATTTTAATAAATTGGAAGAGAGACTTAATGTAGGCAACAATCAAGAAATAAATTTAATTTCAAAAGGGGTTGATTCTAATAAAGGACTTCTTTTGATATTAGCAGTAATATTATTTGCCATTATTCTTTGTGGTTATTTGCTAATTTATAATATTTTTTATATTTCGATTGTGAATGATGTGCATTTTTATGGCCAACTAAAAATACTAGGTATGACCAAATTGCAAACCAAGAAAATGTTATATTACCAAATACTTGGATTTTGTGTAATAGGAATCCCCATTGGGTTATTGCTGGGAAGTGCTATGACGTACTGGATTGTACCAAGTAGTATTTCAAATTTACAAGGAAAGGAAACAACAAATATCGTTATTTCAAACTCAGCATGGATTTATATTGGTGCAATAGTATTTGTTTTACTTACCGTTTTTGTAAGTGTGTTTAAGCCAGCTAATATTGCAGGTAATATTTCTCCAATTGAGGCAACTAAATATACAAATATAAATTTGAATATTGGGAAGAAAGTTAGAAAGAACGGAAATAAATTGTATATTATGGCGTTCAGAAATATGTTAAGAAATAGAAAAGCTACCATTTTAACATTTACATCATTATTTTTAGGTATGGTGATTTTCTTGATTTCAAATGGTATTTTTGAAAGCTTAAATATGACAAATCTAGCAGAACAATATCTAAGCGATGATATTATTATATATAAAGATAATAATTCAGAAATATCGTTAGATGATATTGAAAAAATAGAGGAAATCCGAGGAGTACAAGAAGTGAATTATTTTACTTTAAATTGTGAAACTGTAGATGGTAATAATTTGGTGTGGATTAATAATGATAATGGTAGTATTGATGATTATGTAAGCGCTTTTATTGATAAATTTCCCGATATAAAGAATGATTTAGATATGATTAAAGGAAATAGTTATAAAACAAAACTAATAGGCATTGGCGAAAAAGAATTTAAGAATATTGAAACGTATTTAAACACGAAATTGGATTATAATTCTTTTAAAAATGGAGAATTTGTAGTTTTGGGTTTTGTTGATTGGATGCATGAGGATATCAAAATTAGCGGACAAAAAATAAATGTCAGTGTAAATGGTAATGATTATACTTGGGATATTATAAGCCAACCGATACCCTCAAATTTTGGGATAA
>BLMC01000030.1 GCA_011959805.1 Lachnospiraceae bacterium
TCTTAAAAAATTTTCCATTTCTCCCAATTCTACTCCTGGTTGAATGATAATATATTTAGGCTTATTAATACTTAATTCTGCAAAGAATTCTACATAAATATCATTTTTAATATTTGCAATTGGAAATTGATATGAATATTTAGAAGCTGGCAATCTTTGTGTTAATACATAAATTATATTCCAATTTCCCCATACTATAATTCTGTCTTCCTGATTTGTATCTTTCAATATAAGATTGACAATATCATCAAAATTTTTGTGTACATTTTCCTTTCTTTCTATAATACAATTCATTGTATTTGTAATTCCTTCGCACCAAACGGGTAATATAGTACAAGACAATATCCAAAAAGTAACTAAAATCCCTACAACCTTTTCCTCTTTTAAACTCTCAATTACACTTAATAGCTCCGAAATTGGATATGATATTAATGGAACTAAAATCATTCCATAATGTGGATATGTAAATCCAGATACACAAATAGATAACAAAGTTATTATGTAATAAAATATATAAAAAGTGTGACAATAATCCTTTTTTATTCTAGTAAAATAAACTAATGATAATATTGAAAACAACATCAAAGTATTATTAAAAAAGTTAAAAAATGAATTCCACTTTTTTATAAATGTAGTGCCAACATATAATTGATTAAATACAATATAATCATCCCAGAAGTCTTTAAGTGCATGATTGATACCTAGCCATCCTAAAATAGGAATAGTGAGAATCCCTGCTCCTAATATAAAATATCCCAAAAACCCTATAATCCTTTTGTATTTTTTGGTTTTGATAATTTCTAACATTACCGCAATACAAAACGATACCCATAATGTAATCATATTAATTCTTAACAAGCATACTGCTGCAAAGGAAAAGCCACATATAATCAATCTAAAAGAACTAATTTTTTTATTCAAAAAGTAATCTAAAAAGAGAAATTGTGCTATTGAAATAAATGGCAAGGCATATTCTTCTGTTAAATTACCCCCATCTAAAAAACTAAATAGCATTGTTCCAACAATAAGTAATATTATGCAAGAGTATATCCTCCTACAGTATAGTCTTGCAATTTTATATATTCCCCCCATTGTTATAAATATCGCAATCAATTCAATAAGCCATATTCCTTTATAGTAAGAAATGCAGATTCCCAAATAATTTAAAATATACAATAATGGTCCTTTATGATCAAAGCTATCTCTATAAGGTATAAATCCTTTTGTCATTGTTAATGCTATTGTTTTAAAAACACTAGAATCCACTCCAAAAGGAACTTTTGTAAAAGGCGCTTGCTTACTTTGCATCGCTATTATATAACTCAAAAAAACTATATATATGAATATGACTATTCTCAGAATATTTGTTCTTTGCTTTTTGCTATTTACCATTTTTTCTCCTATATTCTTCATATATTTTTTATTATGTGATGTCTATTTCTTTTTTCAACTTATAAAAATCTCCCAAAGCACAACAACCAATTTTAATTATTTTAGGAATATTTATTGAATTTACACCTCCCTGTCTTGGTTTAAAAGAAATACTAACAAACCTAACATTTTCTTTAAAATATAAAAAATACGTAGTCAACATTACATTAGGCAAGTTATAGTCCTTTGGTAATTTTCTTAAATATTTCTCAACAATGTCTGCTTTCATTAACCGAAAAGGTGCATTTGCATCTGGAACCGCTATCTTAAAATAAATGTGAAGTAACATACATAAAACATTTTCTACAAACTTTCTAGCTTTACCATCTTGTCTTGATAATCTTTTGCCCAAAACAATATCAACTTTGTTTCGCATATTCCAAAACTCACTAAATTCATCTGGATTCGTCTGTCCATCAGAGTCTGTCTGAAAAATATACTTCGCACCATTTTTAATTGCATAATCATACAATGCTATTAATTTAGGTCCATGATATTTCTCTGTATCTGTAAGTATCTCCAATTTAGGATATTTTTGTTGAAGTTTAGCCAAAACTTGATGTGTGCTATCAACACTTCCGTTATCTGCTACAACTAATCTTGAATTTTCATCCTTTTCATTTAAAATTGGATACCAAGTATCAATAACATTTTCTATAGTATCTTCTTCATTATAAGCTGGCATAACTATATATAAACAATCCATAGTATATTACTCCTTTCTTTTGTATATATCACCATTTATTGTATTTTGATATTATAATTGAACTATCTCCTCATACACTCTTTTGCAATTATTTTTATCATTAAATGGAAACGTCTTCTCGATTCTGTCCTTATAGATACATTTCAATTGACATCCCATTTGCATATACTCAATAATACGTTCTATCATTTTTTCTGCTGTATATTCTATCTCTCCAAATCCATGTATTTCATGATTATAATACCCTTTGTTCAATGTATGTTTTCCCGAAAAAAATTCTTCCGCATCTTTTTGATAATATAATACAGGTTTACGAAGATACGCAAAATCAAAAGCAACCGAAGAATAATCCGTCACAATCAATTTTGATTCTGCAAACAAATCCCTATATTTGGTACTTCTATCAAGTATTTCTATTCGCTCATCACAATTAAAATATTGAATACATTCTCGAGGCATTGTAGGATGTAACATTAATTTAATGACATATCCTTGCTTCTCTGCCATATTGCATAACTTTCTATTACTAAATAATTGTTGATACATTTGACAGTATGTACTATTTTCAAATCCTTTTTTTAAGACACGAGAGTCTGTTTTTATATTTGTATTTGTTGCAAGATAAGCACGCCATGTTGGCATAAATGTAATTACATTTTGAGCATTGTCAAAAAGATAATCATAACGCGGAAATCCAGTACATTTTACTTGATTCTCATCATAGTAATATGCATAATTTAGGATAGATTCATACTCCATGCGGGTTGTTGTTATAAATAGACTAATATTTTTATTTGATTTTATAAGCCAATTACTTAAATCGTTTTGTGTAACACCATGTTGTAAAAATACAAACTTCTGAAAATGTTGTATATCTTTATATAAATAAGACAAATTAAAAAAGCGATTAAAAACATAATCCTCTCCTTGAGATGATATTATTTTGTCACATAACAAGGATAAAATCTTATGTTTCGTAGAGTGAAAAGAAACTACCTTACCTACACTTTGCAATCGCTCATAATCCTCTGAATCCTTATCTAAAACAAAATAAGTATCAATATCTTCTTTCTTTCCAACTGTATTCATATAAGTAAAAAACGCTTCTCCATTATCATCTGCTTTGGTCAATCTATCACTAATCAACCATATTTCTTTTTTCTTAATCCTTTTTAAAATTCTATAAATATTTCTAGCTATCCACCCCCTTTGAAGCATCTTATCTTTTTTGGATAAAATTTCTTGTTGAAACTGTTTTTCATACTTTTTACTAACTTTTTTATCATTTATCTTTTCAAATTTTAGAATATTACTTGACCATGTAATCACTAACTCATTTTGATATAAATAACTACTTTTTAATTGTTTTGACAAAGGAAAAAATTTGCCAAATATAATATTTTTACAAATCACATCATTTTGTCTATAACGAATACAAAGTAATAACTCCCCTTTATCAGGCATACTATCCTTTTCAATAATAAGGCGAAAACCTTTTGCTTGCGTTATCACATTATCCATACAAAACGTACATTTTTCCTCTCGTTCAAAAATTTCTGCCTTATATTCTTCTAATACAATTCCCTGATATTCAAGTTTAAAAATAACTTCTATATTATCCAATTGCAAAAAATATCTAATGTGTCCTTCTATCTTAATAGTTGAAGAAAAGATATCAAGAAACTCATAAGTCATTGTATAAGAACTCGCATAAGCTGATGAGATATCTTCTATACATACTTTATAATCATTGGGACAAGGTACTAGTTCTACCTTTTCTTTATTGTTCTTTTTTAATAGCATTAACGCCATTTTATAATTGTCCCCAATATTTTTTTGTTCAAGTATTATTTTATTATCAATGTATTGTAATGATTGTATGATTAGCGCCTTATATTTCTCTATTTCTTCTTCAGACAACACTCCTGGATTCACTAATGGATCTTTATTTATACGCCACTGTAAATCTTCCATACATGTATACTGAACAAATTGAGGGATATAGTTTCTTTTGTCTAATGCATTTTTTAGAGAATATAATATAAATCTCTCCATATATGGAATATAATAAGCAACTTTATTTCTTCCCAAGTCAAGCGCTGAATCTTCTGTCGGACGTTTTCTGTACAGATAACAGGTTCCCCTTACTAATCCATAACGCATCTTTTCCAATAATATATCCACTACAAGCTGTGCATCTTCCGCATATGACAAACCTGTATCGAATTTCCTATTTTCAAAACATACACTTTTTATCAGTACACTGTTTATTGCAAGCTGAATACATGTATGTTCTTTCCTCAAATCAACTAATCTTGTTTTCTTAAATCTATAATTTAATGGATGTCCTCCTCTTTTCGCTCCTATAAAATCTGTTCGTATTGCTACTAAATCTATCCATTCTTCGTTATTTTTTAAATAAGTATACATTTTATCCAATGCATTGAAGTATAGTTTATCATCCGCATCCGTAAAATTAACATACGCTCCTTCTACATATTTCAATCCTTCATTTCTTGCGGAAGACACACCGCCATTCTCCTTGTGTACCACTACAATATTTTCTGGATATTGCGCCGCATACTGGTCACAGATTTCGCCAGAACTGTCTTGTGAACCATCATCTACTAATATTAATTGTACATTTTCAAAGCCAATATTTTGCGCAATAATACTATCTATCATTTCTGATAAGTAGTCCTCCACATTGTATACTGCTGTCACAACAGACACTTTGTACTTGTATTCATTTGTTTGTTCCATAACAATCTAATCCTCATATTTCTATAATCTTATAATCTCCTCATAAACTCTTTGACAGTTGTTTTGGTCCGAATATCGAAATGTCCTATCTATTCGTTCCCGATAGTAGCCTTTTAACTGACATTCGTTTTTCATATATTCAATCATTCGGTCTATCAATGCATCTGCGGTGTACTCCACTTCGCCGAATCCGTCCCGCTCATAATCAAAGTATCCTCTGCGACACACATGTTTACCCGAAAAAAATTCTTCTACATCTTGTTGATAATACAGAACTGGCTTTCTTAAATATGCAAAATCAAATACTGCTGATGAATAATCTGTAACAATCAGACTAGAATCCGCATACAACTTTCTGTACCTTGTGTTCCTATCCAAAATCTTCATTTGTCCAGCACAATGAAAATAAGAAATACACTCCCTTGGCATAGCAGGATGAAGCATCAATTGAATCTGATAATGATATCTGTCCGCCGCTTCAAAAAGTTTGCTGTTTGAGAACACCTGTCGATACATACTACAATATGCACTGTCAGAAAACCCTTTTTTCAATTTGCGCGCATCTGTTTTATCATCAAAATCACAGGTTAGATATTTCCGCCATGTTGGCATAAAAGTAATTTCTTTTTTCTTGTGGGAAGATGCAGATAAATAATCATATCTAGGAAACCCTGTACATGTTATCTGTTTTTCCTCATAACCATATGTATAATCCAAAATAGACTGATATTCTGGTTGAGCGGCGGTCACAAATAGACTGATATTGGCATCAGTTTTCTTAAGCCACATGCTAGAATCATTTATTGTCACACCATGCTGCAAAAATACAAACTTTTGTTTATGCTGTATGTCACCATATAAAAAAGACAAATCAAAAAATCGGTTGTATACATATTCATCTGCCTGCGACGATATTTTTTTATCACACAAAAGGGATAAAATCTTATGTTTTGTTGAATGATATGACACCACATTTCCAATGGTTTTTAATCGTTTATAATCTACAGAACTTTTTTCTAGCACAAAATAAGTTTGAATAGAGTCATTTTTTCTTGCTGTATTCATATAAGTAAAAAATGCCTCTCCATTGTCGTCCGCTTTCATCAATCTATCGCTGATTAGCCAAAGTTCTTTTCTTTTAAAGGGCTTTAACATCTGATAGATTGTTCGTGCAATCCAGCCACGGAAAACTTTTCTATCCCACTTTGACAGCATTTCTCTTTGAAAGTTTCCCTCACACACTACAAGCTTTCTCTTTCCAGCGACCTTTGAAAAACAAAGCTGATTGTTATGGTACGTCAACAAAATCCCATTCTCACATAGATAACTGCTCTTAAACTGATTGCTAAGTGGGAAAAATTTTCCAAACCAAATATGTTTTACCAAAATATTGGTATTTTGACAGTGCCAGTATGCTTGCAATTCTGCTTTTTCTGGCAAAATATCTCGTTCCATGCAAAATCGAAATCGCAAATGCTCTTGTTCCAGAGGTGTTATCCAAAGCGCTTCTAAACTAATATTTTCATTTCTAGCTTTCAAAATTAACTTTGCATTTACACATTGTGGTAAATCGCCTTTGATACACCCTTCTATTAAAATCTGTCTTGGCAAAATTTCAATAAATTCATAAAACAATCGAATACTACTATCGTCTTGTTGCTTTTTTAATGAAATAACTTCTATTTTACAATTGTTATCCATATTCTTTTGTTCCCAGATAATTTTGTCTTCGATAGATTGCAGTGCCTGTATAATCAATTGTTTATAATATAATTCCTCTTTCTGGTCAAGAATACCAGCTTTCACAAACGGATACTCCATAAAACGCCATTGTAAACTATACATGCAAGTATACTGCACAAAATAAGGTATTTTTCCTTTTTTTGCGGCAGCGTTTTTTAGCGATTTTAAAATAAAATTCTCCATATAAGGCACATAATAATAAGAATTTTTTCTGCCCGTATCAATTGCCGAATCTCCCGAATCCCGTTTTCGATACCAATATTTAGTTTGACAGACAATGCCATATGCCATTTTATCCAGTAAAATGTCAATTAAAAGCTGGGCATCTTCCGCATATGCCAATCTTGTGTCAAAACACCGATTTTTTATACAATCATATTTCACCAAGACACTACTCATTGACAGTTGAATATTGTTGTATTGCTTTTCTAAGTCCACAATTCTAGTTTTATGAAATTTGTAGTTTAATGGGTGTGTGCCACTGCTACCATAATATTGGAGTGGGATTGCAACCAAATCTATTTTGTTTGCATTTCTTTTTAGATAGCCATACATTTTTTCTAGTGCATCTAGTTCCAGAAAGTCATCTGCATCCACAAAATTAATGGATTCTCCACGGACATGCTTAAGTCCTTCATTTCTCGCTGAGGAAACACCACCATTTTCCTTATGTATTACTAGGACATTTGCAGGATATTTCGCAGCGTAACAATCACAAATTTCCCCAGAATCATCTTGTGAGCCGTCATCTATTAAAATCAGTTGTATCGTTTCAAAGCCAATCGTCTGTCTGACAATACTCTCAATCATTTCCTTAAGATACGGTGCTACATTGTATACTGCTGTCACGACGGAGACTTTATACCGTTTTGTTTGTTCCATATACGCCTCTTTCTGGCTCTGTACAATTTATAATGTTGTACGATTCGTACCGGAATAATAACTACCCAATGGCGAATTTCATGAAATACAATCATCTCATATACTCTGCGTAACTTGACAGCCAAGCCTTTTGCTGCTGGAATCCTTTGACAAAGACCGACTGTTTGCTCTGCCATATAGGAATCATATTCCCAGTAAGGCATACGAATAGATCCATCAAATTGTACGGAATCTTGCCATAACATAAAACGTTCATATAACTGTTGGTATTCTATTGGCAATGCTGAAATATACTGCTCTGCGGACAATTCTCTAAAAAACTCTTGAATCCGTAGAATCTTATTTTTTCTACTCTCTGAATATACAGCCTCTCTCTGGTTTACCAACCAGCCATAATCTTGCAAAATCCATGCAGAATATTCTCTATCATACATTCCCTTGTAGTTATCATTCTTATGCTGCATAATCATTTCTAGTAGGTGGAAATTTTTTTCTTCTGTCGCTTGCTGTTGACATGCATTCATGGCAGAATTACTTCGTTTCATATCATAGTGATACAACTTTTCACGAACAAAACAGATGTTTTCTGCTTTTCCAAACACTTGAAACTGCAATAAATGGTCTTCGCCAATATCAACTGTTTCATCAAACCAAAATTTATTCTGCACTAGAAATTCCCTATTATAAAATTTATTGATAATATAGGGCCGGCTTCCATGTTCATAAAAAAGTGCCTTCATACCATTGTTGTGATATAAAACATTGCGAATCGGTGTACAATCAAAAATTCCTCTTTTACTGCCATCTGGTTCTGCAACAGGCCAGATTCCATATACCGTAATTTGCGCCACAGATTGTTCTGCCATTGTATACAATAAGTGCAACGCATGTCGTTCTATCCAGTCATCCGCATCCACAAAAGCAACATACTTTCCTTTTGCAGCCTTAATGCCCACATTTCGGGCAGAAGACACACCTGTATTCTTCTTCTCAATCACAGATAATCGAATATCTTTTTTCGCATAAGTAAGTAACTTCTTATAGGAGGTATCCTCTTTTTCACAGATACACAAAATTTCAATTTCAAACAGCGTTTGTTGTAGCAAACTTCTTATGCATCTATCAATGTAATTTTCTACACGGTATACTGGTACGATCACCGATACCTTACATATTTCTTCCTTTTGCATCTTTTTGTCCTATCATTGGTTCATAAACTTTAAATAGTCATCTAGTATTTTTTTGGGTTCGCCAATCTCTTTCATTGCTCCATCATGTATCCACATGATTTTGTCGCACAAGTTTTTTAAGGTATCTATACTATGGGAGACAATTATTACAGTCCTATTTTTATCATTGATGAGTTCTTTCATTTTTTTCAGACTCTTTTTCTTGAAGCGCTCGTCCCCAACACTTAAAACCTCGTCGACCAGCATAATGTCTGTTTCTAACATAGCAGTAATTGCAAAGGCAAGCTTGGAACGCATTCCGCTTGAATATGTTCTTACTGGTCTGTCTATAAATTCATCAATCTCCGCAAAATCAATAATTTCTTGCATTCGTTGTTGTATTTGCCTATCGCTAAAGCCAAGCAACATACCAGACAATGAAATATTGTCTCGCCCTGTTAGATTATCCTTAAATCCAACGCCCAACGCCATTAAGGAAACCGTGTGTCCTTTTAAATCAATACTGCCGCTGTTGGGTGAAAACACTCCTGCAATTGCACGTAACAACGTAGATTTCCCACTGCCATTTTTTCCAATAACACCAAGAATATCTCCCTTTTCCACAGTAAAGGAAATATTTTTTACCGCCTCAAAGACTGCTTCCTGCGTATGCTTATGAAACAGATTATGCCGGACAGTGACATTTTTCATCATCTGATAATAAATACAGACATCTTTCACTTCAATTGCTGTTTCTTTTACACCTTCTTTTGTAATTTCCTGATACCCTTCCATTAAATCACCTTCACATACGCATTCTCATTGCGATATACTGTATATACCCCCAAAGCAGACAGCACCAATGACACAAGCGCCCACATCAACAGCAGTTCCATCTGTGGCGGCTCACAGTACAAAACAGCATTGCGCATGGACGCAATACAATACGCAATGGGATTAAACTGTTCCAAAAGTGCTCCAAATGGTGCTGGAATCCGCTTTCCGACAGCGTAAAAGGTCCCTGTAAAATACATCAGCATACTCAACAAAATTCCTACAATATAAGATAAATCATTGACATACACCCCAAAATGCATCAGGATACTACCCAGCCCAAATGTAAATAAAAAGAAAACCGCCATAATTGGCACAATGTACAATACATTCCAAGAAATTGGAACGTGAAATACCACCATCATCACAACTACAATCCCAAAAGACACCAACATCTTAAAGCCATTTACCAACATGCGCGCAAAGTAAAGAATAAACTTTGGAAGATAAATATTACAGATAATCCCCTTATTATTCCGAACAATGCTAACACTCACATTCATTCCTCTTGAGAAAAATGACCACATAGCCAATCCCGAAAAGATAAACACAGGAAAATATGGTTCTGATGCCTTAAAAACAACACCAAAAATTAGCGCATAAATTAACATCATACAAAATGGCTCAATCAGCCACCACAACCAGTCCAAATAGGCATTTGCCACTTCGGAGCGCAAATCCGCCCTTGCAGAACGTATTGCATATTCAAAATACTTTTGCACATCTGTCCCAAAACGCAATAGATACCGCTTTAATTTCTGCATTGTAATGTCTGGCTCAACTACTAGACAGACAACAAACACAAGACAAAAAGACAACACACAACTGAAGATTGTAACTGTAATTTTATAGGATAAGGTCTTTTGTAAAATATCAATTCCTCGAATCCCCTGTAGCCATGCGCTTCCATATAGTAGTACGCCAATTACAATTCCATATAGCACGAAAAAGAACAATTTTCTGACAGGCGTTACTTTGCCATGACAAATATAGTTGTGAATAAACAAAGCAAACAGCGCGGGAACAAGTATTATCACACTATTTAAAATAAGCATTAGCAGTCCCCTCTCTTTTTGGTTCTTCTGGTATTTTCTCTAAAACTGTATTTTTCTTGCGCATCTTGTGGACATCACAAAGCGCCTTTCGCACAAGCTTGCGCTCATATGCCCAATCATAGCCATCTCTTTTTATCACAGCAAATAGCCAATTACGAAAAATCACATGAATAAACAAATTTGCAAAATTAACTGCCCTATCCAGAATCGTTCCATGTTCCTGCACCATCAAAAGTCTATTTCTAACTGCGTAGTATTCCTTCCAGTCATATCGTCTGGGGTGTTTCTTTTCTATCCATGTAATTTTGTGATATAATACAGCTTGCGGCACTACAAGAAAACGACTATAACGATGAATACGCAGAGAGTATTCTGTATCGTCATACCAGATAAAATATTCTGCATGTGGCAGTCCTATTTGACGTACAAGCGATAAATCTATCACCATTCCGCAAAAAGATGCGATATCACAGACAAAACAGGGCTGTGTATATGCCTCCTCCTTGCAGTTTTTTGACAGTAGACCAATACCTGTCAAATTTCTTCTATGGCAGGTATCAATCTCTCCATTCACTGTCACAGCACCAGCAAACGCCTGATGCGTAAGATTTTGTTGTGCAGCCGCGAAAATCTGTTCCATGTAGTCTGGTGCGATAATGGCATCATCATCAATTACTAATACCCATGTTGCCAAAGTTCCTGCTGCATGTTCAATTCCTACAGCAAATCCACCAGCACCACCTGTATTCTCTGAAAGATTTATAATATCAATTGTTGTTTTGTCCTGTTCCCTCAATGTTTTCAAATAGTGTTCTGTACCATCTGTAGACGCATTATTTACAATAATAATATTGTCTGGAGGAATTGTCTGATGTTGCACATGGTCCACGCATTCTTGTAGCAATTGTTTTCTATTGTGCGTTGTGATAACCACTACATATTTTGTATCTGTCATGAGTTTTTTCCTTTGTGCCATATATGGTTGCATTCTCATCCTTATTTATTTAAAATAAAGACAGAAAGGAGTGTTCTTTATGAAATTTGAGTATTTAGCATGGGAATGGTTTGAAAACAAGAAAAAATATATTAAAGAATCAACCAGCGCCTACTATATTTTTGAGCTGCAAAATTATATTCTTCCTGCTTTGGGTGATATGGAAACAGACGAATTAAACGAGGATATCATACAGAAAAAGGTCTATTCGTGGCAGACTGGCGATAATACTGAGCATAAGACCATAAAAAAATCAACCATCTCAAATTTAGTGATGTTGATTAAACAAATTTTAAAATATGGTGTAAAAAAGAATGTACTCTCTCCCTTTGCATTGGAGATTTCCTACATTCCTGAAATGCATAACAGCAAAAATAAAGTTTTTACAGATGAAGAACAAGATGCAATTATTGCGGCAGTTATCTCAGATTTGTCTTTTAAATCTTTTGGGATTTTATTAAGTTTAATTACTGGGATGCGAATTGGAGAGTTATGTGCCTTACATTGGAGTGATATTGATTGTATACAGAAAGTGATTACAATTCAAAATACCTTGCAGCGCGTCTACCAAAAGGATATGCAACCAACCACCAAAATTGTTGTAGGTATCCCTAAAACAGCGCATTCTGCAAGAAAAATTCCTTTGCCAAAAAAGTTACATGAAACAATAAAATCCCTGCCCAGTATTAATGCGCAGGGATATGTGTTGACAAACAATTCTACATTTATGGAGCCACGAACATACAGAAGATTTTATGAACGTTTCTTGATAAAACATGATATTTCCTTCTTAAATTTTCATTCGCTTCGCCACAGCTTTGCAACAAGACTGATTCAAAAAGGCGCAGATTACAAATGTGTTAGTGAACTTTTAGGACATTCTAACATTAATACGACTATGAATATGTATGTTCACCCTGATTTAAAGCAAAAAAGAGCGTGTATAGAACTTTTTTAGAACTTTTTTAGAATTTTTTTAAACTTTTTCAATTTAGGGCTATACACAATCTTCTTTTTGTGATAATTTTATTATTGTTGGCAAATTACTTTTTGTCCTTATTTTAAATAAATAAGGACAAAAAGACAACCAAATACGTTAACTTCGTTCCTGCCAAGTTTTTCCAATAATTATTATTCCTGACCGAAAAAAGCGGTTTGTAGTAATAGGTCTAAACAGTACAAAAAGTTTTACTGTGGAAAAATCGCCTCTCATACTGGAATCATGTTCCCAAGGAATGTAAAGTACATATTTCTAATTGGTGAAAAGGAACTTCTAATTATTCTATAGATATATAATACTACTTTTTACATCTTGCAATATGTTATCTGCTATTTTCTCGTAATTGTCTTCAAGCGTAATATAATTTATTGGGTCAGATAATGGTAACGATTTATGCAATAACTCCTCATAATACCACAGTTTACTTTCATCCACATTTATTAGTGCCTTTTCCATTATCTCAATAATTTCTATTATACTCACGGTCAATGAAATTTGCCGTGAGTATCGCGCCACCCGCAGCCGCAAAGCGGCAAATTTCCTTATGCGACTGTGCGCATCTTGTCATGCTGGCGGTCAGCCTTTTTGACCGCCAGCATAGTTCTTCTCTTGTCAAATCTCGAACAAGTGGCGGCTCTTGAACCGATATTAATTTTGCAAAATCCTCCAAATCCATAAAACCCCAATATTCATAAAAATCTGACTCCTTATATTCTTTTCCAGTAATTTCATGGAGTTTGCATAATGCCTCTTTAATATTATCCTTTTTATGTGCAATCTGCTCAATTAGGTCTTTTACCTGTTTCAATTTAGTTTTATTCACTTTGTGATATTCTAATTCTTTTCTCATTATAATAAGATTCCTTTTTACGTTTTAACCTCTCTAAACATTTTTGCAAAAACACTCTAAAAGGTTCTATTTTGTATTATAGGAAAATAAAAACAGACTGACAAGTCTTTCTATCAACTATTAAAAATAACCGATATAAATCTGTTCTGCCCTCAAAAAGTAACACAAATTAGTTACAATTCACACCCACGCCAGTTTTTATCATGTTATAAGTTATTGAGGTGTGAATTATAACAGATTTTGCACACAAAATGCTAAAAGGCAAGCATTTTGGCGCATAATTCCCACTACTTTGGCGCGGGTGTGAAAAGTAACACAAATTATTCTTTGATAATTCCTTATCCAAAATTTATTTTTATTTTCTATGTACCTGTGGTATAATCAAATTATCTGTGATACTGTTTGACAACACAAAAAATATGACAAAACTGTATCGCCATAACAGATAACCGATTGATAAACTTTTAGAATCTTTTTGTATCGAATGTTGTAAAATTTTAAAAAGTGCATAAGTTTATAAGATATTTGCAGCACATATATTGATTTAATTTGTGCAGATCACAGAAAATCTAATGGAAAAACAGATTCAAATAAGATTCAAAAAGTGATATTAAAAACAAGGAGGGAAAACATGGGAAGATTAGATGGAAAAGTAGCTGTAATAACAGGCGGAAACTCTGGTATTGGAGCTTGTGCCGCAGAACTTTTTGCAAAGGAAGGGGCCAAAGTTGTTATTTCTGCCCGGCGAGTAGAGCAACTTGAGGCAGTCGCTAACAAAATCAAATCTGCTGGCGGAGAAGCACTAGCTGTACCTTGTGATATTTCTGACAAGGCACAATGTAGTGCAGTGATTGATAAAACACTTGAGACTTTTGGCACTATCGATATCTTAGTGAACAACGCTGGCGTTGTTGACAATGGTATTGAAGCGATTGAAAAAGTAACTGACCAGACAATTGACACGCTAATTGACATCAATACAAAAGGGACACTTTATATGACACGAGAAGCAGCAAAAATTATGGTTGATAAAAAAGCTGGTTCTATTGTAAATGTTTCAAGTGTTGCAGGCTATACAGGAGGTGGCGGCGTCGCTTATGTGGCAAGCAAGGCTGCAATAATTGGCATGACAAAAAATATCGCTATGCGTTGCGCCAATGTCAATGTACGTTGTAACGCCCTCTGTCCTGGAAGTGTTGTAACTCCAATGACAATGGGTATGAAAAAAGAAAACCTTGATCCAGATATGATAAGTGCAATGTCAAAACATGCTGACTTATCTCTACCTGCTTGTATGCCCGAAGAAGTTGCCAATGCAATTTTGTTCCTTGCAGGCGATGAATCCTCTGCTATTACAGGGCAGATTATTGTTATTGATCACGGTGCTGATTTATAATTAAAAATTTTACTTCCTTTAGCCTATAATTTTGTGGGAATACTTCCCACATCCTTGCTAAATAACTTAATTGAGTAGGGAAGTTTACTTCTCCTACTCGCGCCGAACGCGGACAGCTTTCACTGTATAGTTCCTCTCCGCGTTTGTATATACAGAGAAACGGCATAGCCAGAAAGCTACGCCGTTTCTAAAAAGAATCCTATACTATCTTATAAGTGCCGCCCTTTACTGCGCACTTTTATTTTGTTAGAAGCAACATAATCTTGTTACTTCTCTCTATAAATTTTGTCATAGCATCTGGTTGGAGTGGAGACTGCTGAATCAATGCCAAATCATAGAGCTGTTCGCAAATAATATCTGTATTTTCTGCATCCTTATGCTCAAGTACATAAGAAACTAGCTTATTGTTTGCATTGAGAATCAATGTCTCGCCTTCCTTACCCATGCCCATCATACCCATATCCATACCAGGCATTGCATACATTTTCATCATATCTTGCATTCTACGCGACTCTTCTGATACTGTAATCATGGAAGCAATCTCTTCATTTTTGAGCTTCTCTAATTTTACAGTAATATTCTCATTATTTACAGCTTTTTTAAAGATTTCTGCAATTTCCTCACTCTTTTTGGTGAGTTCTTCTTCATCTTCTTTGGAATTTTCTTCCTTGAATGTATCTGTCAAATCTGCATCAATACGCGCAAACTTAACTCCTTCATTCTTTGACTCCAACTGAGATACAAACGGCTGATCAATCTTATCTGGCAGCACAACAGCATCCATACCTGCTTTCTTAAACATATTTACATACTGACTCTGCTGTACAAGGTCTGTCACATAATAAACAATCTTTTCCTTTTTCTCCTCGCTATTATCCTCAGTTGTATCGGTATCGGCATCATCCACTACTTCTGCTTCTACCTTCTCACCTGTCTCCGCATCTGTCACAGACGCCTTATTCTCGTCATCAGGATCAATCTTCTTAACCTCAAGGCATTCAGGAAGTGTCAAATATTTCCCATCAAGATTTTTAAATAAGATATAGTCTGTCATCTTCTCACAGAACTTGTCATCTTTTAAACAACCAAACTTAATAAATGGACTAATATCATCCCAATACTTCTCATAGTTTTCTTTGTCTGTCTTACACATACCAGACAGTTTGTCCGCAACCTTTTTGGTAATATACTCGCTAATCTTTGTCACAAATCCGTCATTTTGCAGCGCACTTCTCGATACATTTAACGGTAGGTCTGGACAGTCGATTACTCCTTTTAACAAAAGCAAAAATTCTGGAATAACCTCCTTAATATTGTCTGCAATAAATACCTGATTGTTGTATAACTTAATTGTTCCCTCAATTGATTCATACTCCATATTAATCTTCGGGAAATAAAGAATTCCTTTCATATTAAATGGATAATCCATGTTGAGATGAATCCAGAAAAGAGGTTCTTTGTAATCAGAAAACACCTTGCGATAAAATTCAATGTACTCTTCTTTTGTACAATCATTTGGATGCTTTGTCCAAAGCGGATGGGTATCATTTAGAGGAACAGGACGTTTCTTAATCTTAAGTTTTGTCACTTTTTCCTTTGTCGGTTCTGCACCATCTTCTCCTGGAACTTCTTTTTCTTCCTCCACAGTCTCTACAACCACATCATCTTCTCTCTTATCCTCAGGGTCGATGGTCTCAAATTCTTCTGGTGCATTGGCTTTTTCCAGATAAATCTCATACGGCATAAAGGAACAATATTTCCTAATTACTTCCCTCGCCTTGTACTCATTACAAAATTCTAAGCAATCCTCATTGAGAAACAGCGTAATTTCTGTACCAACTACAGTCCTATTACCATCTGTCATAGAAAATTCTGTGCCACCATCACACTCCCAATGTACTGCCGCAGCATCTTTCTGATAAGAGAGTGTATCGATATGCACTTCATCTGCCACCATAAATGCAGAATAAAATCCAAGTCCAAAATGTCCAATTATCTGATCGTCATTTGCTTTGTCCTTATACTTCTCAATAAAATCTGTCGCTCCAGAAAAAGCAATCTGATTAATATACTCTTCCACTTCGTTTGCAGTCATTCCAAGTCCAGTATCGATAAATTTAAGTGTCTTTTCTTCAGGATTTACAATAATATGAATATCCTTTTTTACATCAGCAGGATACTCATATTCCCCCATCATCTCAAGTTTTTTTAACTTAGTAATCGCATCACAGCCGTTTGAAATTAACTCCCTGTAAAAAATATCATGGTCAGAATACAACCATTTTTTAATAATCGGAAAAATATTTTCGCTGTTGATGGACAAGCTTCCACGCTTCTCTGCCATAAAACTCACATTCCTTTCTTACTCATTCAAAGTTGTTCAAAGTTATTTTGTCTGTCTGATAGATAGTTTAATCCCGAAAAAAGTAAAAGTCAATAGTAAATTAGCACTCAATTCGTTTGAGTGCTAATAATTCATACTTTATTTATACTTTCTTTATTTTTTTCTTAGGAAAATACTTCTTGATACACCTCAAAAAAACTACTTGTAGTAACTTCATCATCCTCGATAAATCCTATTGTCTTCCACAAATCCTCATTGAGGCTTCTAGCAAGTCCATCTACAAAGCCAGAGTATTCTTCATTAAACACTTCTTTCCTTCGCTGTTCTACAATCTTTATTTTATTTCGGTCTGTCTGGTCCCTGTCAAAAGTGCTAATGCACTTAATAATATGATAACCATGTTCTGTCTCTACAATCCCACTAATCTCATCTGTTCCGAGATTAAAAGCCGCCTCCTCAAACTCTATATCCATTGTTCCCTTTCCAAAAGAATAAGAAGAGTTACTATCCTCACTATACTCTATAATCAATCCTGAAAAATCTGCACCTTCCCTCGCTTTTCTCAGTATCTCTTCCGCGCGCTGACGTGCCTTTTTCTTTGCTGTCTCTGGATAAGGCACACGTTCCCTATTTTCATTCAAAGAATAAGTTTTAATTAAAACATGTTGCACTGTAATTGTCCGCGCTTCATCATCACTAATTTCAGGATTGATATCGGCAATCAAATATGCATATACTTTTCCTGCCAACGTATATTCTTCATACATAGTACGCAAAAGCTTTTCGTCAATCCTCAACAAATTTTGTTCTTTTTGACTTAGAGACTTATAGTATTGTTCTGCTGCCTTTTGCGCCTTGTCAAGTTCTTCTTGTGTCAAACAAATTTCATACTTTGCAGCCAGAAGATTCATTGCCTTGATACGTGCAATCCTTGCAAGCACAGTCTCTTTCACATTATCCTCCAGTGTCTCACCCGCATAAGATGTCTGCCAAATCTGCTTTCCGAGCGCCTGCTCATACTGATTCTTAGTATTCGTCAAATAAACCATCACTTCCGCAAGATCGCAGGAAGTTTTATCAATACGAAAAACCTCATCTCTGCCAAAACCTGTTGTCAGCACAAATTTCGTTTTTCCATGTTTGTTAAGTTGCATCCACCCCCCAACTACAAAAAAAACCACTACTAGCATTATTGCTGACAACTTTACAATATTCTTGTGATGAAAAAAAATCATATAACCGCCTCTTGTTTAATAAGTATGTATAACAATGAATGTCTCTTCTTCAACTGTAACAAATTTTCTATTGCTCTGCAATATCATTTATTGCCAAAACGCTTCTTTTGCAATGTTTTGTATGGCAATGTTTATTCTGCTATATTTTCTATGCAATTTTCTGTATTATTTGTAGAAAAAATTCGACTTATTCTATGGAATTATAAATTTTTTTTTGCTATAATATTGTGACGGGTAATTCCCGAACTCAATAGATACCTATAACAAACATCATGATTTATGGGGGAGCATCATGGTTTTTAGCAGTATTTTATTTATTTTTGTTTTCTTGCCAATATTTCTGGCTTTATATTATATCGTTCCCGCCAAATTCCGAAACTTTCTTTTATTTCTGGGGAGTTTGATTTTTTATAGCTTTGGTGAAACTTACTATCTTTTCTTAATTTTATGTTCCATTACAGTCAACTTTTTCATTGGGCGGGGCATGGAACGTTTTGAGGGAAGAAACATGGAACGAACCTTGCTATTGATTTTATCATTGGTCTATAATTTTGGTCTGCTACTATTTTTTAAGTACACAAATTTTTTTATTGAAAATATTAATGCAGCCTTGCGACTATTAGATATCCACTGGCGATTTTACACGCTTAATCTCACACTGCCTTTAGGCATCAGCTTCTATACCTTTCAGATTGCATCCTACATTATTGACGTATACCTTGGAAAAATAAAGGCTGATACTTCCTATATCCGTCTTGGCGCATATCTGTGTATGTTTCCGCAACTGATCGCTGGACCAATTGTTGTTTACTCAGATATCCGCGATGCATTGAAAGAAAGAAAAATTTCTGTATATAAATTTGACAACGGACTCAAAACCTTTATTATAGGACTTGGCTACAAAGTTATTATTGCAAACCGTATTGGAACTTTGTGGAATGAAGTGTGTACCATCGGTTATGAAAGTATTTCTACTCCGCTTGCATGGCTTGGTGCTTTCGCCTACTCTATGCAGCTTTATTTTGACTTTTGCGGTTACTCACTAATGGCTATTGGCTTAGGAGAAATGTTAGGATTCCATATGCCTGCAAACTTCCATCATCCTTATATGGCGCGAAGTGTGACTGAATTTTGGCGCAGGTGGCATATCACACTTGGCGCATGGTTCCGGGAATATGTATATATACCGCTGGGTGGAAATCGCAAGGGAGGCGCGCGTACAATCATTAATTTGCTAACGGTATGGTTTCTAACCGGATTCTGGCACGGCGCTGCTTGGAACTTTATTTTATGGGGAATGTTTATCTTCGTACTACAAATCATAGAAAAAAATATAACTTTAAGATGGCTTACTGCCAACAATATTTTTTCCAAACTAATCTCACATTGTTATATGTTTTTCTATATTCTTGTTAGCTGGGCAATTTTTGCAATCAGCGATTTTCAAGATCTTGGCGTTTATCTAAACAGAATGTTTCCATTCTTTAATGCAGAAAACATTCTAAATTTTACTGATTTTACAAGACTTGCAACAGAATACGCCCCTTTAATCCTTGCGAGTATTATTTTTGCAACGGATTATCCTGAAAAGCTCTTTAACAGAGTTCGCAGCAAGAATATTGGTATTCTCATTGCCCTGTTTGTATTCTGGTGGTCTGTATATTATTTATCCATCGGAATTGATAATCCATTTTTGTACTTCCGCTATTAGAAAGGCGTTCTTTTAACATGAAAAATTCAAAAAGCTATACACTATTATTTCTAATTGTAATGTCCACATGTATATTTAGTCTTCTGGGACATTACTGGAATATCCAATACTACCGTCGCACTAATGCCTATACTGTATCCACTCCGCCTCTTACAACTGCGATGCGTGGGTTACATGACAAACTTTATCTTTCAGATTTATCCAGTTTTAATACGGATTATGCAATCAATAACTTGAGTGTACTGCCCGCTGTTGCACAGGCAGAGTCAACGGAGGCAGTATCATCTTCCTTAACAGACATTGCCACCAATCTTTCTACCCCTTCCGCAAAAGGCAAACAAGGCAAACTGTTTTCAGTCGCTTCAGACAGTTTGCAAGAGAAAGCACAGACTTATGAATTTACAACGGCAACAGATGATTACTTTTCCGATGCCTGTTTTATCGGAGACTCTCGTACTGTCGGTATCAGTCAATATGCTGGGATAGAAAATGCAACATTTTTATGTAAGACTTCCTTGACAATATACGACTATGAAAAGCCAAAACTGACATTTAATGATGAAAAAATGTCAGTCCATGATATACTTACAGAAAACCAGTTTGCTAAAATCTATCTTATGGTTGGCATTAATGAGTGTGGAACTGGAACACCAGAAACTTTTTACGAACGTTATAAAGAAGTTGTAAACGATATCCAAAAACTTCAGCCAAATGCATTGATTTTTATTCAGGGAAATCTCTTTGTCACCCAGAAAAAATCTGAGGAAAGTGACACTATTACAAATGAGAACATCGCTGCAAGAAATGCATTGATCGCAACCCTTGCAAACCAAAAAAATATCTTTTATATCGATATTAATGAGAGTAGCTTGTGTGATGAAGGTGCATTAATTTCTGACTATACATGGGATCAAGTACATATTAAGGCACAGTATTACCCCATCTGGAAAGATTATTTGCTGCAACACGCTATTATTACAAATAAGTATAAATCAACAGTCTCTTCACAATCAGAAAAACAAGATACACCACATGGGCTACGGATAGAAGACGAGTAGGGAAAATTTCCCTACTCGTCTTTAATAACTGCTTGTAGTTTTTGTTCTGTATTATCCAAGTCAATTAAAATTGTATCCCCAATCCTTACCTGATCTGCAAGAATTAATCTGGCTGCTAACGTTTCTACATTTTTTTGGATATAACGTTTGAGTGGTCGCGCACCATATACAGGGTCATAACTACTATCAATAATAAAGCGCTGCGCCCGCTTTGAAATTTCAATACACAATTCTTTATCCGCAAGCCGTCTGTTAATATCTGCAAGAATTAATCCAATAATGCCTCCTATATTATCCTTTGTAAGTGGCTTGAACAAGATTGTTTCATCTAATCTGTTGAGAAACTCTGGCCTAAAATGAACCCTAAGTTCTTTCAAGACCATATCTTGTGCAGATTTTTCAATCTCTCCACCGCTGTCAATACCATCCAACAAATATTGCGCGCCAATATTTGAAGTCATAATTAAGATTGTATTCTTAAAATCCACTGTCCGTCCCTGTGAATCTGTAATTCGCCCATCATCAAGCACTTGCAAAAGAATATTAAATACATCTGGATGCGCTTTTTCGACCTCATCAAACAAAACCACACTATATGGTTTTCTTCGTACTGCCTCTGTAAGCTGTCCTCCTTCATCATATCCCACATATCCCGGAGGCGCTCCAATCAACCTTGATACAGAATGCTTCTCCATATATTCACTCATATCAATACGAACCATGTTGGATTCATCATCAAACAAAGAGGCAGCAAGAGCCTTCGCTAGTTCTGTTTTACCAACACCTGTTGGTCCCAGAAACAAGAAGGAACCAATCGGTTTATCAGGGTCTTTAATTCCAGCTTTCGAGCGAATAATAGCCTCTGTTACTTTTGTGACACCCTCATCCTGCCCAATCACACGTTTGTGAAGTTCTTCATCCAAATGAAGCGTTTTGTTTCGCTCACTCTCATTAAGTTTTGACACAGGAATTCCTGTCCAACGCGAAATAATCTTCGCAATCTCATCCTCAGAAACACTTTCATGTACCAAAGACATCTCCCTTGCATTTACTTCCGCTTCCTCAATTTCCAACTGTTTTTTTAATTCTGGCAGTTTTCCATAACTTAACTCTGCTGCCTTCTCAAGATTACCTTCCCGCTGTGCTATTTGGATCTGATTGTTTAACTCCTCAATGTCCTCTCGCAATTTTGACAACTTTTCCACACATGCTTTCTCATTATCCCACTGTGCCTTGCGATTATTAAACTCTGCTTTTTGTTCGGCAAGTTCTGCCTGTAATGCCGACAGACGTTCTGCACTTAATCGATCCTCTTCCTTCTTGAGTGCTGCAACTTCGATTTCCATCTGCATAATCTTTCTCTGTAGCTCATCAAGTTCTGCAGGCATAGAATCAAGTTCTGTCTTAATCATAGCACACGCCTCATCCACAAGGTCAATCGCCTTGTCGGGCAAGAAGCGATCCGTAATGTACCGATTTGAGAGCACAGCTGCACTTACAAGAGCGTTATCCATAATTTTGACACCATGAAAAACTTCATAGCGCTCCTTCAATCCTCTTAAAATACTAATCGTATCCTCAACGGTAGGTTCTAATACCATCACAGGCTGAAAACGCCGTTCAAGCGCAGGGTCCTTTTCTATATATTGCCTGTATTCATCCAATGTTGTTGCGCCTATGCAGTGCAACTCACCTCTTGCAAGCATTGGTTTCAACATGTTGCCCGCATCCATTGCTCCGTCTGTTTTGCCAGCGCCTACAATCGTATGCAACTCATCAATAAACAAAATTATCTGACCATCGCTATTTTTAACATCCTCCAATACTGCTTTTAACCGTTCCTCAAACTCGCCTCTATATTTGGCTCCGGCAACCAGTGCTCCCATATCCAAAGAAAAAACCTTCTTATCTTTTAATCCTTGTGGCACGTCACCGCGCACAATTCGTTGCGCAAGCCCTTCCACCACTGCAGTCTTACCAACACCTGGTTCTCCAATAAGGACAGGATTATTTTTTGTCTTTCTTGACAAAATACGAATAATGTTGCGAATTTCATTGTCTCGTCCAATTACTGGGTCAAGCTTTTGATTTCTTGCTTTTTCTACCAAGTCCTGCCCATATTTCTCAAGTGTATCATATGTTGCTTCAGGATTATCACTTGTCACTTTCTGATTTCCTCGTACTTCCGCAAGCGCTTTTAAAAACCTTTCTCTTGTAATACCATATTCTCGAAAAATTTCCTTGATTTCCTTATTCGGATTTTGAATAATAGAGAGAAATAGATGCTCAACCGATACATACTCATCCCCCATACGTTTTGCCTCATCCTCCGCACTGATTAGCACTTTGTTGAGATACTGTCCTACATAAGGTTGACCACCCTGAACTTTTACACGTTTCTCAAGTCCTTTTTTTACTCTGTCCAAAAAATATTCCTTGTTGATTTCCATTTTCTCAACAAGTTTTAGAATTAGACTATCCTCAATTGTAAGAAGTGCATAGAGCAAATGTTCCTGCTCAAGCTCCTGATTTCCATACTCTATCGCTAGTTTTTCACATTGATTTACTGCTTCTAACGACTTTTGCGTAAACTTTTGAATATTCATAACGCTCCTCCTCTCACAGTTGTGTTTTATTTTTCTATCTGTTCTATAAATACTATAACACTATTTCTTATTTTGTCAATTTAGTTTATACATTTATTACCTTTTTTATTTCCTTTTAAGGAATCTGCAAAACATAAACAATAAAAAGACCCTTTTTAATTTACTTTTTTTAACAATTGAATAAATTTTCTATTTTATTCTACCGATATTAATAAATATGTGATAAAATATCTATAGTAGTCTGCCATACCAAAATGATAAGTTTGGCACGACTATTATTATGAAACAATTCTTCCGAAAGATGGTGTTAAGATGATGGATGCAGCCACAGCATATTTCCTAAAAAAATATTACCCGCATGTCATCAAATGGTGGTTAGTGGTATATAATCCTGAAGCAGTCCGAATATGGCCCTCCAAGTTAGAACAGGAGGAAGCACTCCGGCTCGAAGCGGAGGAAGCCGAACGCCTTGCTCTGGAAGGACCAACAGATGTACAAGACAAAATGGAAGGACCAATACCAACCGAGATTGATCCTTCTGCATTTAACGCATCGACTGGTTCTTACTCTGGATTGTATGGTCAACAGCCTGTCGACGAAGATACACAGGCTACCTTACAGGCAATTCTGTATGCCTCAAGCAGTCAAAGTTCTATCGATCTGCTAATAGCAGGAGGACAACCCGGTGACGATGTAATCACGCCTCCCGAGCAAGATGAGATTATCATGGAAGCCAATGAAATCTATGAGCGGCTTCTGCGGGAAGCAGCCGAAGACGAAGCGCGAAAACAGGCTGAAATTGATGAAATGCGCAGACAGGCTGAGTTAACCTTCGCACAATAAGAAACCGTTTCAAAAAAAGAATACCAAAAAGAGGTATTCTTTTTTTGCATATTCATCCTAATTACATTTATTCCGAAGTTCTTCCCATCTTTTGTCAATCTCTTCCTGAAATTTTCCAATGAGGTCTTCATTTTCTTTTTGAAATAAATGTTTAAATCGCCTTTGTGGTCTTAAAAACTCCTCAATCGGCAGCTTATTCTTTGGCTCATAATTTAAAAGCCACCTGCCCTCTATCACTTCAAACATAGGCCAATAACAGGTATCTACTGCCAATTGGCAAATGCGCATTATTTCACTCGATTCATACCCCCAACCTCTTGGACAAGGGGACATAACATTTAGAAATGCTGCGCCCGGCATATAAATTGCCTTCTGCGATTTTGTGTATAAATCCTTAAAATTTGATGTAAATGTACTCTGTCCCACATAAGGAATATGATGTTCTGCCATAATCGCTGCAAGGTCCTTTCTAATCTGCACCTTACCCGCAGATACTTTTCCAGCCGGAGTTGTCGTCGTATCTGCATACTGTGGAGTCGCAGAGGAACGCTGTGTTCCTGTATTCATGTAAGCGCCATTATCATAACAGACATAAACCATGTCATGCCCTCGCTCCATCGCACCAGACAAAGACTGAAACCCAATATCATAAGTTCCGCCATCTCCGCCAAATGTAATAAACTTAAAGTTGTCCTTAATCTTTCCCTTTTTCTTCAACACATGATATGCCGTTTCCACCCCTGAAAGTGTCGCTCCTGCGTTCTCAAACGCATTATGGATATAGCTGTCTTCGTAAGCCGTGTAGGGATACATAAAAGAAGATACCTCAAGACATCCTGTGGCATTTCCAATCACTGCTTTGTCCCCTTCTTCAAGTGCTCGAAGCACAGTGCGCACAGTGATTGTGCCACCGCAACCTGCACACATTCTGTGACCTGGGGCAAGACGTTCTGGCTTGCTCATAACTTCTTTAAAATTATATGTTGTCTTCTCCATGCTCTCCTAGACCTCCTCCGTCTGCTCTTTGCGCAGGCCTATGTATTCATACATATCTGTTATTGTATGCGTGTCTGCGATTGTTTCCAAGTTGCTGTAAACAGTTTTAAAATCAGATATTGTAATATCTCTACCACCAAGCCCATAAAAATAATTTACTACCTCCACACAATTTTTCGCTTGGTATAATGCTGCGCGTACTTCTGCCCCTAGAGGTCCGCTTGTCGCCGCAAACATCTCACTCCGGTCCATAATTGCTATTGCTTTTACTTTAGAAAGCGCCTTTGCAATCTCTTCCTCTGGAAACGGTCGAAATACTCTAATTTTAATTAATCCGACTTTTTTACCTGTGCTTCGTATCTCATCAACAGCTGCCTTGCAAGTTCCCGCTGCAGAACCAATAATCACAACCGCATACTCTGCATCTTCCATCCGATACTCCTCAAAAAAGCCATACTTGCGGCCTGTCATCTGCTCAAATCTAGCAGCAACCTCCAAAATAACCGCTCTTGCATTTATCATTGCCTGTCGTTGCGCACGCTTGGTTTCCATATAGTAATTGGAAACTGCATAGGGACCGACTGCCATCTTCTCCGATGCATTTAAAAGATAATGCTCTGGTGTATATTCTCCTACAAATTTCTGTACCTCGGCATCATCCGCCAACAAGATATTTTCCACACCATGGCTGGTGATAAATCCGTCCTGGCATACCATAACTGGCAAATGAACTCGCTTGTCCTCGGCAATCGGAAATGCTTGTATAAAATTATCGTAGACTTCCTGATTAGACTCTGCATAAATCTGTATCCACCCGGAATCTCTTGCCCCCATACTATCTGAATGATCTGCATTGATATTAATCGGTCCAGACAATGCCCTATTAACCAACGCAAGCACAATCGGAAGTCTATTGGAAGCTGCCACATAGAGTTCTTCCCACATTAGTGCCATACCACAAGAAGAAGTTGCTGTGATTGCCCTAGCTCCTGCCGCCGACGCGCCAATAGTAGCACTCATTGCACTGTGTTCACTCTCGACATGAATAAATTCCGTATCAATCTCATTATTTGCTATATAATTTGCCACATATTGTGGAATTTCAGTCGACGGTGTGATGGGGAACGCGGGCATCACATCTGGATTTACCTGTTTGATAGCATATGCCACCGCCTCATTACCTGATAAACGTTCTCTGATCGCCATTTATTTTCCCTCCCTCATGCTAATTGCACCAAACGGACATACCTTTGCACAAATGCCACATCCTTTGCAGTGTTCATAATCAAATTCTACACGCTTTCCAGACATCACTGGAATTGACGAATCTGGGCATACAGGTGTACACAAAAGACATTGCTTACACTTCTCAACTTCCCAGACAGGAGTAGCTGTCCTCCACTCCCCTGTACAAAAATCCTTTGAAGTAGCAGGTTCAAAAATTTTATTGCCTTCTGTAATATGTTGCCACGGACTTTGTTCATTAATTCTGTTCTGTATCTTTTCCCTCTCCATATTTTCCTCTCCTATCTTTCCGCAAAATCCCTATCACTGTGCTCCATTTTTATCGGCCTGCACAAACGCAAGCTCAAGTGCCATCATATTCCCCTCGATTACCTCTGGCTTTTTTGCAAATTTATGTTGAAAAGATGCCTTCATCTCTGTGAGAAACTCTTCTCGTTCCATCACTTTGGAAACCGCTACTGTCGCTGCCAACATGGGCGAATTCGGATAATTTTTTCCAAGTGCTTTTATTGAAATCTCTTTTGCATTTACTGTATATACTGCTCCAGTATACCCATGTAAGTGCTCCTCAATCTCCTCCTTGCTACGAATGGAGTTGACAATGATTGCCCCCTTGGGACTCAAACCTTTTGTCACATCAATGCTATCCAACAAACTCTCATCCACAACCACAACGTAATCTGGTTCGTAGATATTGGAGTGCACTGTTATTGGATTATTGCTAATACGATTGTACGCCGTTATCGGCGCTCCCATCCGTTCTGGACCATATTCTGGGAATCCCTGCACATACTTCCCTGTTTTAAATGCTACATCCGCCAACAAAAGTGCTGCTGTCTTGGCACCTTGTCCACCACGACCATGCCATCTGATTTCTATTGTGTCTTTCATTGTATTATCATTTCCTTTCTTCAAATCATATCTTCTTGTTTTCTCAATATCCGAATCGAATCTATAATGTGTTCAAATATATATAAATATTCTTTTCTTCTATTTTCCATACACTGAATTGTAACAATCAGTTCTTGACTTTTATAACTCCCCAACAAAAAAATATTATAAAAACAATATCCTGTCATGTGAGATAGATACTGTAACTCTCCAAATATCTTTCTGTTGATGGTTCGTTTTCCAATTCGCTTGCACACAAACTGATTGATTTCCTTACAAAACCGCCTATAATATTCATTGAGCCTATCATCCAAATTATCATTTGTCAAATCTTCTCCTCCTCGTGCAATATTGATAACCGTTCTCTTATCCTTTGATATCCAATTATTCTGAAATGGAAGGAACGCTTCTGACCGTTTGATGTCTGATGGAATCATAATCTCCAATCCATCATTAAAAAGATGATATTTTTCGTATAGCATTCTGAGATAAAATCCTTTCTTCATTGATTAATTCTCATGCACTCAATGCATATTTTCTTTCTGCATCCCTGTACAATCGAGTAGAGGATGATTTTCTCTCCACTCTCTATCGAGATTCCAAATCTCAGCAAACAATTTTCCTATAGACACCCACGTGCAATCGAGTAGGAAAGACTTTCTCTGCTCGCTGCGCTGGACGCGAACAACTTTCGCTGCATAGTTCCTATCCGCTCTCGTGTGCATAAAAAACGCTGTCACCCCTGTGACAGCGTTTTTTGCGAAATTATTCTTCGACACTGTAGTTAGGTGCCTCTTTTGTGATATGAATATCATGCGGATGGCTCTCTCGAAGTGCCGCAGCAGAAATCTTTACAAATTTACCGTTCGCCTTTAGCTCCTCGACCGTCTTTGTACCACAGTAACCCATACCGGACCGCAAGCCTCCCATCAATTGGAATACCGTATCCTCTACGTTTCCTTTATACGCAACTCGTCCTTCTACTCCTTCAGGAACAAGCTTCTTAGCATCTGACTGAAAATAACGGTCCTTACTTCCATTCTCCATCGCTGCGATAGATCCCATGCCTCTGTACACTTTATATTTTCTTCCCTGGAACAGTTCAAAAGTACCCGGGCTTTCCTCACATCCAGCAAAAATACTTCCCATCATGCAGACATTGCCACCTGCCGCAATTGCCTTGGTCATATCGCCGGAATACTTAATGCCACCGTCCGCAATAATTGGAATACCGTATTCTTTTGCAACTGCATAGGAATCCATAATTGCGGTAATCTGTGGAACGCCTATTCCCGCAACAATTCGTGTTGTACAGATTGATCCCGGCCCAATTCCTACTTTGACAGCATCAGCACCTGCCTCAATCAATGCTCTTGTGCCGTCTCCTGTTGCAACATTTCCAGCAATTACTTGTAATTCTGGATAACTCTCCTTAATCATTTTTAGACACCGCAGCACATTTTCTGAATGACCATGTGCACTGTCCAGTACAATCACATCCACCTTAGATGCGACAAGCGCTTCCACGCGCTCAAGCACATTTGCTGTGATACCGACGCCAGCCCCACACAATAACCTTCCCTGTTCGTCCTTTGCTGCAAGTGGATATTTGATTGTCTTCTCAATATCTTTAATTGTAATAAGTCCCTTGAGATTATAATGCTCATCGACAATCGGAAGTTTTTCTTTTCTCGCATCGGCAAGAACTTTCTTGGCCTCCTCAAGCGTAATTCCTTCTCTAGCTGTGATTAAACCTTCTGAAGTCATAGATTCTTTAATTTTTTTGGTATAGTCTGTCTCGAATTTGAGATCACGGTTTGTGATGATACCGACAAGCTTTTTGCCTTCTGTGATTGGTACGCCAGAGATACGAAATTTTGCCATTAAAGCATCTGCATCTCCAATTGTATGTTCTGGAGTCAGCGAAAACGGGTCTGTGATTACACCATTTTCAGAACGTTTTACCTTGTCCACTTCCTCCGCCTGCGCTTCTATAGACATGTTCTTGTGGATAATACCGATGCCACCCTGCCTAGCCATAGCAATCGCCATCCTGTGTTCTGTAACTGTGTCCATCCCTGCACTCATCATAGGAATGTTCAGCTTGATCTTCTTGGTCAACCATGTTGTCAAATCAACCTCATTGGGAATCACCTGTGAATAGCTTGGTACTAAGAGAACGTCATCAAAAGTAATGCCTTCGCCGATTATCTGTCCCATCTTTCTTCCTCCTGTGAAAATAGCATGTGCCAGCGCACACGCCGTATGATTTATGCCACTGCAGTTTTAAAAATATTTTTACAATTATACTAAAGCAGACGCAGCTTGTCAAGCATTAATCCATAAAAACCTTTCGCGGCGCAATCCCTTTAATCGTCTTCGCAAAATCCTCTGTCAGATTCATCATAAATCTCTGATTTCCCTCATAAAACACCCAATAAAGCTTCTGTTCTGGCAGATCATGACCTGCACTTAAATCTGTCACCTTTGTCTGGCGACTCCGATAAGAGTCCAACTGATGTGATTTTTCTGGCGCCATAACCTCAATTTTATTTACGTCAATTGTCAATAATTTCTTGCGTCTCGTTTTTGCCATAATCTTGTCCACCGAAATTTCTTTATCCAAGTATAGATACTCATACTCAATATCAGTCCACTGGAATATAAAATAGTCAAGTACCCCTAGTGCAATCACAGCAATAAAAAAAACAATATTCACAGTAAGAAGCATTAAAAGCCCGGCAAAAATCGTTGGAATTACACATCCTATTCTAATTAGGATCTCTTTCGCCCCTCTTTCTTTTTTCACTAATAGTTCTTTGTAGCTTTCGTTCATAATGTAATACCTTCCTTAATTTTAATAATCAATTACTAACCTATATTTTTTAATGATACCTTATATCATAGAACAATTCAATGTAATATGCAAGGTTTAGAAAAAATTTATAGTATCTTGATTGACATTTGCCAGTATTTGCATATATCATATTCTCTATAATTTTCTCTACTTATAATTTTACAAAATTTCACTTGTGTCGTTGTAATTTGATAAAACACTTGTAAAATTTTTTCTATTACAAGTGATGCACATAAAATACCACAAAGCAGACATTTTGGTGCTGCTTCGCCCCATGCAACAAGTACATAATGCGGGCAAAAATCATATTTATTCTAATAATGCAAATTTTCTTAGAAACACGGAGGTACTGTTATGGAAGTTTACAATAAAAATCGAGATCAAAACAACTCAATACACGATGAAATTCGGGAACAAAATGCCAAGCTAAAAGATGCTCCATTTAAAGACAAACTTGCTTATTTCAAAGAATACTACCTAAAAACGGTTATCCTTGTCGCGGTCGTTGTCATCTTTTTGGGGCATCTTGTATATACTATGATTTCAGCCCCTACTGACACTGCATTTGCCGCATTTTTCTACAATGATTTTGGGGATTCCTCCAGCACAGAATTAATTGATGGTTTTGTCGCATATCAAAATATTGATACCAAAAAACATAGTGCCTATATTGATATGACAATGGACTACTTTCTAGATAGTGCCACCCAAGAAACCTATATGGCTCTCCAAAAGTCAATGGCAGTCATAGCAACAGGCGAATTAGATATTATTGTGGGAGACACAAGCACAATCGACTACTTCTCAAAAGGAGAATGTTTTCATGACATCACAGAAGTCCTTCCCGAAGATCTACTCGCCTTGTTTGAAGACAAACTATACTATGCCAAATTTGGTGAAAGCGAAGAACTAATTCCCGTAGGAATTTATGTGACAGACGCACCAAAGTTGTATCAGTATTACGGCTATGCAGGTGTGGAACCTATTTTAAGCTTTGTCAGCAATTCAAACAGCATTGACAATGCAATTGCCTTTTTAAGATATTTATATATAGAATAAAAGGATTAGGGAAGATAAAAGCTTCCCTAATCCTTTTTACATCCAAATTAATTTTTTCCACTGTTCAATCTGTTCCTCTGTCATAAATCCATTGGATGTTCCCACAAAACCTATCTTATAAGAAGCAAACAACAGTGCGTTTTTAATTGCTTCTTTGGCATCTTTTGTCTTTGTATAATAGTGCAAAAAAGAAGAAAACAATGCATTTCCAGCACCAACAGTATTTACAATCTCATTGGTTTTCACTGGTTTATACTCAAGAAAACTGTTGTCCTCCTTGGTATAGAGAATAACACCTCGGTCTCCAATTCCCATAATAATAATCTCTGGATTATACTTTTCCTTACATTCCTGAACACAGTCATAATGATCACATTCCAAATCATCATCACTGATATAGAGAATATCTGCCGCTGATAGAAAATCTTCCTTATTGGCAATCTTTTCCGCTCTCATACTACGCACATTCAATGCTAATGGCTTGTGATACTTTTTTGCAAGACCAATAATTGGCCGGCAAAAATTACAGTTAGATATAAGTACCATGTCCTTATCTTGTATCTGACGTTCAAGCAAGTCAAACTGATAGTCTACATGACGGCTGTCCTTCACATCCTCGAAAGTCTGCTTCTTTCCTTTGCAGTAGAGCACCACTGATGTAGGCATACCATCTAGCATTGGCAACACATAATCTGTACTCATATTCACATCATTTGTTTTAAGAAAAGCATCAATCTGACTTTTAGACATAGATCTTGCCACCATGCTCATAAAATCAACTTCATTTCCAAGCCAACGAAGCGCCATCGCCTCGTTAAATCCTGCTCCTCCCATACCAGTATTCACCAAATCTGGTATACTCTCAAATTGCTTATAGGGTACTGGCAGCGCCTCAACTTTTACAATTGTTTCCATCTGCACAAACCCTGCTACCATGAACTTACTCATAATCTTACCTCCTATTTTAAATTCCGCATCATCCTTCCCCATCCCTGTAGGCAAAGACATTTATAACCGCAAAAGAAACGCAGCCGGAATAATGCTATATTTAATTGTGTTTGACCTCCCTTAGAAAATGGAACCTTATATTTTCTATAGCAATGCAAGTTGTATAGTCCTCTTGTTTAAGAGTTGTTAAGCACTTTCACAAAAACTGTCTATTTTATATGATAGTATATAAAATATATACTTAATTTTATCATATTTTTTGACAATTACATATCTTTTTTTCATTTTTTACATTATTTTTCCGAAATACACACAGAACTGTAGCACTACTTCTCAAGATATGTTAAACTATATGCAGATGTAATGAAAGTATCATTACATTCACAGTCCAATCAAAGAAAATTGTAACAGTAGACGCTTGGAGTGCTCTTGCATCTTATGTTGCGAGAAAAATAATTTTATTCGTTGTGCACAAATTTAAGCAATAACTATGAAGCATACATTGATAAATTTTATGCGTATTTAACAGAAAATCTGCTGCAAAAGTAAGTGCAAGAAACATTCTAAGAGGCTATCCGAAAAAGGAGAACATACAATGAAAGAACAGCTTTATACCATTCCCTTAAACGATGCTTTTGCAGCGAACGATGAATGTCCTTTTTGTTATATTGAACAGAAACTTGAACAAGACCTGCTCGACTTCATACTTGGTTCAGGCTCTTCCTATATGGAAAGTGATATTCGAGATTTGACCGATAATCAAGGGTTCTGTCGCTACCATTTCCTAAAAATGTATCAATATGGAAACACTCTTGGAAATGCATGGATTTTAAAGACACATTTCAAAAAAATCAATGAAGAATTTTCTGCAGAAGTCAAAAAATTCAAGCCTGCAAAACTTTCTTTTATAGACCGTCTAAAACGCTCCAAAGAAATCAATAACACTATGACTGCATGGATATACGAAAAACAGCGTTCTTGCTATATTTGTCAGCAATATGAAGATACCTATGCACGCTATCTTGACACCTTTTTCTATATGTACAAAAAAGATGCTGAATTTGTAAAAAAATTAAAAAACAGCAAAGGATTCTGTGTCGTTCATTTTGGCGATTTGTGTCAGAGCGCTATAGAAAAACTTAATCAAAAACAATGCGACGAATTCTTTGCCACCGTTTTCTCTTT
>BLMC01000031.1 GCA_011959805.1 Lachnospiraceae bacterium
GCCTAAGAACGATTAAGTTTCACACAGGAAAAACGCAAAGGACAGCGTTTTTCATATCTATTTGAGCCGCCAAAAGGCGGCATGGGGGATAATATGTTGAAAAATGTGGGAGCATTTTTCGGAAGGTATTCGTATGAAAGAATTATGGAAAAAAGATTTTTATTTTGATTTGCCGCCAGAGTTGATTGCGCAGGACCCACTAAAGGAGCGTTCAAGTTCCAGACTTTTAGTGCTTGATAAAAAGACTGGAGTGATTGAGCATAGAGTATTTACAGATATTATAGAATATCTTCACGAAGGTGATTGTCTGGTACTAAACAATACGAAAGTGATTCCAGCAAGATTGATGGGAGTCAAGGCAGAAACAGGAGCATCTATTGAGGTGCTCCTACTCAAACGCCGCGAAAAGGATCTTTGGGAAACGCTTGTAAAACCTGGAAAAAAAGCGCGAAAAGGTGCTGTTATTAGTTTTGGTGATGGCTTGCTTACTGGAACTGTTCTGGATGTGGTTGACGAAGGAAATCGCCTGATTCAATTTCAATATGAAGGTATTTTTGAGGAAGTGCTTGACCGATTGGGTGAGATGCCGCTTCCTCCTTATATTACACATAAACTTTCAGACAAAAATCGTTATCAGACGGTCTATGCAAAATATGAAGGGTCGGCGGCAGCACCTACAGCAGGGTTGCATTTTACTGAAGATTTGTTGAAAAAAGTTGAGGAAAAAGGGGTAAAGATAGCATATGTGACACTTCATGTTGGACTGGGTACTTTTCGTCCTGTCAAGGAAGAAAACCTTCTCAACCATCATATGCACTCAGAATTTTATCAAGTGACACAAGAAGCCGCGGACATGATTAATGGTACAAAACAGGCAGGCGGCAGTGTTATTTGCGTAGGCACGACAAGTTGTCGTACAGTAGAGAGTGCTGCCAAGGAAGATGGAAAAGTTAGAGCCGGGAGTGGTGATACAGAGATTTTTATTTATCCAGGTTATTCATTTAAAGTGCTTGACAATTTGATAACAAATTTTCACTTGCCAGAATCTACATTGATTATGCTTGTATCAGCACTTGCTGGGCGAGAGAAAGTGCTTGATGCGTATAAGGAGGCAGTCCAGGAACAATACCGATTTTTTTCCTTTGGGGATGCAATGTTTATAAAGTAACTAAGGAATTGTAGTAATATAACTGATGTTATTTATCGAATATCATATAGATGTTGCCTAGTTTGCTGTAAATCAAGAGAAACAAGCAGCAGAATAGTTAGTTATCAATGGGTTAGATACAATAAAGCTTATTAATTGGCGCGATTATAATTATAAGAAGATTCGGAAGGTATTATCGCGCATTGTTCTGCAAAAAAGTAACTTCTGAGAGACAATTAAATTGGAAAGGAAGAAAAGATGGATACAAGGACATTCAACAGACCTTTGGATTTGAAGCAGGTGACAATTACGGATGCCTTTTGGCACAGGGAACAAGAACTTGTGCGCAAGGAGGTGATTCCATATCAATGGGAAGCGCTAAATGATCGCGTTGCAGATGCAGCACCAAGTTACTGTATACATAATTTTCGAGCAGCAGGACTTCTAATGCAGAAAAGACAAGAGACGGGCAAAGCGTATGTGGCGCCAACATATACATTTCGAGGATTTGATACACTTCCGGCAGACCCTGCAAAGCCAAAACCTGATAGGTTTTATGGTTTTGTATTTCAGGATAGTGACTTTAGTAAATGGATTGAAGCTGTAGGATATTCTCTAATACAGCATCCAGATGCACAGTTAGAACAGACAGCAGACGAGGCAATTGATCTAGTGTGTGCTGCACAGTTAGAAAATGGATATCTGGACACTTATTACATCATTAATGGCATGGACAGAGCGTTTACAAATCTGAAAGATCATCATGAATTGTATTGTCTAGGACATTTGATAGAGGGTGCTGTAGCGTATTATCAGGCGACAGGAAAAGATAAATTGTTAAATGCAGCGCGCCGATATGCTGACTATGTGACTGCGTACTTTGGTCCACAAGAGGGTGGCTGCAAAGGATATCCAGGACATGAGATTGTCGAGATGGCGCTTGTTCGTCTCTATGAGGTGACGGGGGAGGACAAATATCTCAAACTTAGTCAGTTTTTCTTAAACCAACGTGGAACGAAACCTTATTATTTTGATGTAGAGGAGCGAAACCGTGCAGCACTTGAAGGCAGAGAGGAACAATTGCCAAAGTTTGATGAAAATGAGGAACGCTATGCATATCATCAGGCGCACAAGCCTGTTCGTGAGCAGAATGAGGCAGTAGGACATGCAGTTAGAGCAGTCTACTTGTATTCGGGTATGGCAGATGTAGCACGTTTAACTGCAGATGATGCCCTGTACGCGGCTTGCCAGCGACTCTGGGAAAGTATTGTGCGAGAGAAACTTTATGTGACTGGTGGAATTGGCGGTACAAGTCATGGGGAGGCATTTTCCTTTCCGTTTGACTTGCCTAATGATACCATTTATTCAGAGACTTGTGCAGCAATCGGTCTTGCGTTTTTTGCAAGACGAATGCTAGAAATTAAAGTAGAAAGTCATTACGCTGATGTTTGCGAGCTGGCACTGTACAATACAGTGCTAAGCGGTATGGCATTGGATGGAAAAAGTTTCTTTTATGTCAATCCTTTGGAGGTGTTACCAGAAGCGTGTCGCAAAGATAGCAGAAAAAGTCATGTAAAGCCTGTTCGCCAAAAGTGGTTTGGCTGTGCTTGCTGTCCACCAAATATTGCGCGTATTGTCAGCTCGGTGGCACTTTATGCCTATACAGAACAAGATGATATTCTATGGTTTCATTTGTATATGGGGAGTATATTGACAAAAAAGGTAAAAGGACAAACACTAACGTTGAAAGTGGAGACTGAAATGCCTTGGAATGGTCATGTGTCAGTGTGTATTCAAACGCAAGAAATGGTTTCATGCACTTTGGCTATGCGAATCCCCGGATGGAGTGGCAACGGAAGTGCAAAAGTGATTTGTAGTGGAGTTGTCACAAATATTTCATGGGAAACAGGTGGTGAAAGCTTGCAGAGATCACAAGGGAACATGCAGGAAGTATTTGTGCGAGACGGTTATTTGTATCTGCGTGGAGAGTGGCAGTCAGAGGATAGTATTTCACTTGATTTTTCAATGGGAGTACATATGATAATCGCTGACGAGCGTGTGCGTGAGGATATTGGAAAAGTGGCGTTTGTGAGAGGGCCGATTGTGTATTGTATGGAGGAGGCAGACAATGGAAAAAATTTGCATTTATACAAAGCAGACACAGACCGTATTGGAACAAATTGCCAGAATATTGCGGTGGAGATGACAGAGGAATTAGGACATTCAATGGTAACGTTAAACGTTCCAGCGAAACGACGTTTGATTATCCCATCAAAGAATACCTTATATCGGGAGTATATGCCGGCGCGTTATGAAGATGTAACACTTCGATGGATTCCATATTATGCATGGTGTAATCGTGGTGAGGGGGAGATGCTCGTGTGGATACAATGTGATTAAAGAAAACCTTTATTTTTGGATGTTTGAATTAATAAAAAACTGTTGAAATGTATGAAAATGTATGATAAACTAATTCTTATTGCAGGCCTATTGTACAAGAAGATATAGGCTGTCGATAAGGAGGTGTGAAGATGGCAGTGCTAAGAATTATTCTTACTATCATTTTAATCGTGGTTTCTATTGCATTTACAGTGATTGTTTTAATGCAGGAGGGCAAATCTGCAGGACTTGGTGCGATTAGTGGAGCAGCTGAAACTTATTGGGGCAGAAATAAAGGCCGTTCTATGGAGGGTGCACTTGTTAAGCTTACCAAGATTTTGGGGATTGTATTTATGCTGCTGGCAATTGTTTTAAATATTAATTTCTAGTTTTGAATATATTTAAGATAAAACCTTGAAACACTCTTGTAAAAGAGTGTTTTTTGATATTGTTAGGATAAAGGCTATTCTTTATTGAGATTTTTTGGTTGTTCTGAAAAATAGAATTTGGAGAACAAATAAACAATCTGTTTTGTGGATGATTGGAGTTTTGAAGGGAGGATTTGAATGTCTGATAAGAGGAAAAAAGTGATTATGGACTTGGTGGCAGCAGAGTTTTATGTGCCAATGAAGGAGAAAGAACTTGCAGTGATGTTGCAGGTATCAAAAGAAGACAGGGGCGAATTGAACCGCATATTAAATGAATTGCTAGTAGAGGGCAGACTTTCTCTTACCAAGAAGGGAAAGTTTATCAAGGCGAAACACTCGGACAAGGAACTGATAGGAACTTTTATCAGTCATCCAAAGGGTTTTGGTTTTGTTGAGGTTGATGGAAGGGACGAGGATTTGTACATTCCTGAAGATTTTGTAAATGGGGCATTTTATAAAGATACTGTCAAAGTAGCACTTTTGTCAGGGCAGAATGGTAGAAGACAGGAGGCACAAGTCATTGAAGTTCTGGCAAGAGGTATCCGACAGATTGTGGGTATTTATGACAAGAGCAACAAAAATTATGGTTTTGTCATTCCAGACAACACAAAAATTAGTGATGATATTTTCGTGCCAGTGGAGCGTTCTAAAGGGGCAGTTTCTGGGCATAAAGTGGTCTGTGAAATAACAGACTATGGAAAAAACAATCGTAAGCCAGAAGGAAAAGTTACAGAAATTTTAGGGCATGCGAATGATCCGGGTGTTGATATTATGTCGATTGTAAAGGGCTATGAGCTTCCAATTGAATTTTCAGAGAAGATTATGAATCAAGTGGAGCGTGTGGCAAATGAAGTGTCTGAGGCAGATATGGTAGGTCGGCGTGATTTGCGCGATTTACAGATGGTGACAATTGACGGAGAAGATGCGAAAGACCTAGATGATGCAGTCAGTCTTACCAAAGATGGTATGCATTATCAATTGGGAGTACACATTGCAGATGTAACGAATTATGTGCAGGAAAATTCTGCGTTAGATTGGGAGGCGAGAGCGCGCGGGACAAGTGTATATTTGGTAGACAGAGTGATTCCCATGTTACCGCATAAATTATCGAATGGTATTTGTTCGTTGAATGCAGGAGAGAACAGGCTTGCACTTAGCTGTTTAATGACAATAGATACAAAAGGTGAAGTGGTAAGTCATGAGATTGTTGAGTCTGTCATAAAGGTCGATAGGCGTATGTCCTATACAAGTGTCAAGAAAATTCTTGAGGATAAGGATGAGATAGAAACGAAATCGTATCAAGAATTGGTTCCAATGTTTGAGCTGATGCGAGAGCTTGCAGGAATATTGCGAGAAAAACGCAAAAAAAGGGGTTCTATTGACTTTGATTTTCCAGAGAGCAAGATTGTATTGGATAAACAAGGGCATCCAATAGAGATAAAACCTTATGAGCGAAATGTGGCAACGAAAATTATTGAAGACTTTATGCTGATTGCAAATGAGACGGTGGCAGAACACTTTCACTGGATGGAATTGCCGTTTTTGTATAGAACGCATGACAATCCTGATCCAGAAAAAATTAGCAAGTTAAGTACATTTATCCGAAATTTCGGATATTCTATCAAGAACAAACAGGAAGAAATCCATCCTAAGGAACTGCAAAAGCTCTTGGCAAAAATAGAGGATACACCGGAGGAAGCATTGATTAGCAGATTGACGTTAAGAAGCATGAAACAGGCAAAATATACAATAAACTGTACTGGACATTTTGGGTTAGCGTGTTCCTATTACTGTCATTTTACATCGCCAATTAGAAGATATCCAGATTTGCAGATTCATCGCATTATTAAGGAGCAGATTCGCGGGCGTCTGAATGAAAAGCGAATTGAGCATTACAATGAAATCTTGCCGGAAGTAGCAAAACATTCCTCTGAGATGGAGCGGCGTGCAGATGAGGCAGAGCGTGAGACTGACAAGCTCAAAAAGGTTGAGTTTATGGAAGCGCGTGTTGGAGAGATTTATGAGGGTATTATTTCATCCATAACAACATGGGGAGTATATGTGGAGCTTCCTAATACAATTGAAGGCATGATTCACGTATCTATGTTGCCAGGAGATTATTTCTATTATGATTCGGAAACTTATGAGATGGTTGGACAGGCGACAAATATCCGATATAAGTTAGGGCAAACATTGAAAGTAAAAGTCAATGCGACCGATAAGATATTGCGGACGATAGATTTTGTTATTCCGCAGGAAGGGGAGGACAATGGCAAAGAATGAGACAATGAAATTGGTTGCTAACAATAAAAAGGCATACCATGATTATTTTATAGAGGAGAAGTATGAGTGCGGTATTGCGCTTCATGGCACAGAGGTGAAATCGTTGCGCATGGGCAAATGTAGCATTAAAGAGGCGTTTATTCGCATTGAGAATGCAGAAGTATTTGTGTATGGTATGCATGTTTCTCCTTATGAAAAAGGGAATATTTTTAACAAAGACCCATTGCGTGTAAAAAAGCTACTGCTGCACAAACAGGAGATTAATAAACTTTTGGGAAAAATCAAAGAGAAAGGATATACGCTCGTACCATTGCAAGTGTATTTTTCTAATGGAAAGGCAAAGGTAGAAATTGGGCTTGCACGTGGTAAAAAGTTGTATGATAAGCGCGCAGATATTGCGAAAAAAGATGCAAGGCGTGAGACAGAACGCGAGTTTAAAGTGAAAAATCTATATTAGTAAAATAGAAGAAGCTTTTTGTAAAATGATAACAAGAAGATTTTGTAATAGACTATGATATAAAATAGACGGTGATAAAGAGGTTTTGCCGATGCAAATCTTTTATCAACCGTCTATTTTATGATTAGTAGCTATGTGAGACTTTTTGTCGTATGTAATTGGGAAAATAGACAAGTTGCTTGGTATTGTTGTTAAGCAATTGATATACTAATCCTCTCGACTTCTTGCAGTAATTATCCAAGGAGCAGGGTCAGATTTAAAGGTGTTATTGCTGCGTAATTTTGTTACAGATACTTGTATGGTTTCCACGTCAGCGAGGCCAAGTTCGTGCAATGTGTCAGGCAATGCGGCTGCAGTTCTAAAATCCAGTGTATAGATGACAACATTCATGTTGGGATTGATATTTAGGAGACATTCAAGCTCTTGTTCTGTGCTTGCGGAAGCGACAAGAAATACCAGTGAGGGCACAGGGCATTCTGCCATGGTTTCTTCGTCAACATGGTCAATAATTTTGATGTTATGAAGGTCGAAGTGCGCCACATTATCCTCTAAAGTAGAACGGTCAGCTTTGCTGTATTCAACAGCAATAACAGAGCCTTCCGCCGCGATGAGTGCAGCTTCAATAGCAATACTTTCGCCACCAATAACACAGATATCATCCTGTGGGTCAACCATCATTTTGCTGAGGATGATAGAGCGGATTTCACTGCCTACATAGTGAATAGAACCACGCTGGAGTTTTTCATTACTTAGACCAATACGTGAGGAATTTCTAGCGTTCGGATTAATGATAAGCATACCCGCTGAAGCATTAATACCACGGTTAATCATATCTTTAATTTGATTGTGCAAGATTTCTCCGCTTGGATCAGAGCCTTCATTATACCATACTTCACACTCACCTAGTCCAGCATTCCACAGACGATAGAAAATATCGTCAATTCCAGCATTGGTAAATACGAGTGTTGTCTTGTGTGCTTCGACAGTTGGGATGACATTTTTGTTTTTCTTAGTGATGTCAATAATTTTGACATGCTCCAAGTCAATCGGCGTAGTCTGCGAATAATATTGCAGCCAACTTAAGATAATCTCATTTGTAAAAATTTGTTTTTCCATCGTTTTTGCTCCTTTGTTATTATTTTGATACAATTTGTTTTCTAACAGCTTTCGTTTTTTATCGTGTATTTCTTCGTTTCAGAATGTAGAAGATGTCAAAAAATTTTATCTAAAAAGTATTTTAATCGTTCTATTTTAGAAGGCCGAGGCATAGTTCCTTACTTAACTTTCTAATATCACTATACCACATCAGGCACAAAAAAACAGTATGGTACAATAAAATTTATCCTAGTTTTTTTGTAGTAAATTTGTTACACTATAAAAAGTCAAAGGTAAATTTTTGGTGACAAGTGTTTATTATAGAAAGGATGGTTATACAATGGGAAAATTGTTTAAGTTTGGACAGGATGTGGATACGGACCAGATTATCGCGTCGCAGTATATTATATATCCTACAATCGATGAGATGAAAGTACATACTTTTGAATCGTTGGATACGAATTTTGCATCGCAAGTACAGCAAGGAGATTATGTTGTTGCATCGGAGAATTTTGGCTGTGGTTCCTCGAGAGAGCAAGCGCCAACAGTTTTAAAGGCATTGGGTGTCAAGGCAGTTGTGGCAAAATCTTTTGCGCGTATTTTTTATAGAAATGCAATTAATATTGGACTTCCAGTTATTGTCTGCAAGGAGTTGTATGATAATGTTGAGGCCGGTGATGAGATGGAACTTTCAATGCAAGAGGGCGTGGTGCGTGTGAATGGAAAAGAGTATACTTGTACAAAATTGCCAGAATATATGCAAGGGATTTTGGACCAAGGCGGGCTGATAGCGTCGCTTGACAGGGATTAAGATTTTTAGAAAAGATTAGGAGGTTTTAATAAGATGGGAATGACAATCGCAGAAAAAATTATCGCGGCTGCTGCGGGTGTGGAGTTTGTAAAACCAGGAGATATTCATACAGTGGAGCTTGACCGACTGATGAGCAATGACGGGACAACGCATCTTACGATTGATATGTACAATAAACTAAAAAATCCGCATATAGCAGATGTTAGTAAATTGGTGTGGATAGTAGATCACAATGTACCATGTGACAGTGTTAAGACAGCAGCTTCACACAAGAAAATGCGTGATTTTGCAAAGGAACATAATATTAAGTTTTATGAGGGTGAAGGAGTATGCCATCAGGTGATGATGGAGAATCATGTTACAAGTGGTGAATTGATATTTGGTGCGGATAGTCATACATGTGCTTATGGCGCTGTTGGTGCATTTGGGACGGGTGTAGGTTGTACTGATTATCTCTATGCAATGGTGACGGGCAAATCTTGGCTTTTGGTGCCAGAGACGTTGAAATTTCATTTGACAGGGAAACTAAATGATGGCGTTTATGCAAGAGATTTCATTTTGTCTATTATTGGTATGATAGGCGCAAATGGCGCAAACTATATGGCAATGGAATTTGGCGGCGAAGGATTAAAAACACTGAGCATGAGTGACAGAATTTGTATTTGTAACCTTTGTGTGGAGGCAGGAGCAAAGACTGCATTGATGGAAGTAGATGAAATCGCATTGGATTATCTAAAAGCGCATGGCAGAGAACCAAAACATATTTTTAAAAGTGATGAGGATGCGCATTTTGCCAAGGGGTATGAGATTGATTTGGCGACAATTAAGCCGATTGTAGCAAAGCCACATTTTGTGGACAGTGTTGTTGATGCGAAAGAGTGTGTGGGTACACAGATTGACCAGGCATTTTTAGGTTCTTGCAATAATGGTCGGATAGAAGACTTGCGAGTTGGTGCGGAGTTAATCAAAGGCAAAAAAGTGCATCCACTGGTTCGATTTTTGGTGGTTCCGGCAAGTGCGGCTGTATATAGACAGGCATTAGCAGAAGGGATTATTGATATTTTTATGGAGGCAGGTGCAATTGTCATGAATCCAAATTGTAGTGTGTGTTGGGGAAGTTGTCAGGGTGTTATCGGTGAGGGCGAAGTGCTGATTAGTACCGGAACACGCAACTTTAAAGGGCGTGCAGGGCATAAGGATTCTTTTGTGTACCTTGCGTCGGCTGCGACAGTGACAGCTTCCGCGATTAAGGGTGTAATTGCAACGGCAGACATGCTATGAGTTAATAGACTTTTGAAATTTTTACCGTAATCATTAGATATAAAAGATTTTGAGAGACTATTTTTAGGGAAAAGGAGTAAAAAAGAGAAATGAATCAATTTACAGGAAAAATATGGATTTTGGGCGATGATATTGACACGGATATTATTATTCCAACAGAGTATTTGGCCCTAAAGACAGTACAAGATATGGCGCCATACGCGTTTTCGCCGTTGCGTGCGGAGCTTGCTGGACAAATAAAAGAGGGTGATATTATTGTCGCAGGTAAGAATTTTGGCTGTGGTTCTTCAAGAGAACAAGCACCAGAGATTATTAAGGCACTTGGTATTAAATGTGTGATTGCAAAATCCTTTGCGCGCATTTTTTTCCGCAATGCTATCAATAATGGTTTGTTGTTAATTGAGAATGACAAGCTTCAAGGGGATGTAAAAGAAGGTGAGGAAATCACGGTTACAATCAATGAAGCTATAGAATATCATGGCAATCGATATCCAATTACATCGCTTCCACAGAACTTAGTTGATATTCTTAATGCAGGTGGACTTGTTAAGGCAATGCAAAAATTAAACAGTTCAAAGGATTGTACAATTTTAGGAGGAAAGTAATGGGGTCAACAATTATAGAAAAAATTGTAAGAAATAATATTGGCAAAGAGGTTCACCCTGGCGAGATTGTAACAGTAAATGTGGACCGTGTAATGATTCATGATATTTTTATACCGTTTGTGGCGTCCAAGTTTGAGGAGATGGGATTTACAAAAATATGGGATGCAGATAAGGCAGTGCTTATCTATGACCATCTAGTGCCAGCAAGTCAGGTGGACGATACGCGCCATTTTCGTATTGGAAATGAATTTGTAGAGAAATATGGCATGAAAAATATTCATCGCTCCGATGGAATTTGTCATCAGTTGATGACAGAAGCAGGCTATGTCAAGCCAGGAGATATTGTATTTGGCACAGATAGTCACACGACGACTTATGGATGTGTCGGTGCATTCTCATCGGGGATTGGATATACAGAGATGGCAAGTATTCTTGGCACTGGAACGCTCTGGATTCGTGTGCCAGAAACAATCAAGGTCAATATCACTGGGAAATTGCCAGAAAATGTTATGGCAAAGGACATAATCTTAAAATTAATAGGTGATTTGGGGGCAGATGGTGCGACTTATAAGGCATTGGAATTTACAGGTGATACTGTTAAAAACATGACAGTGGCGTCAAGAATGTGTATAGCCAATATGGCAATTGAGGCAGGCGCGAAATGTGCTCTTTTTACACCAGATGAAAAGACAGCAGAATATTGTGCAATAACACTCACAAAGAAAGAGCAGGATTTGGTTGGAGATATAGATGCACAGTATTGTAAAGTAATAGAGTATAAAGCGGAGGAATTTGTTCCTGTGATGGCTTGTCCATCGAATGTAGACAATGTAAAACCTGTCTTAGAGCTTGTGGGTAGAGAGATTGACCAAGTATTTATTGGCTCCTGTACAAATGGAAGGCTTGAGGATTTAATGGCAGCAGCAGAAATATTGCAAGGTAAGCATGTAGCACCTTTTGTAAAATTGATTGTCACACCGGCAAGCCGCAAAATTTATCAGGAGGCGGATGCAAACGGCACATTGGCTATACTTGCCAAGGCAGGTGCGATTATCACACATCCAAGTTGTGGTTTGTGTTGTGGTAGAACTGGTGGTATCTTGACGGATGAAGAAACTGTTATAGCGACCAATAATCGTAATTTTCTTGGACGCATGGGAACTTCAAAGGTGAATATCTATCTGGCATCACCAAAGACTGCCGCGGCATGTGCAGTAGCTGGAAAGATTATTGTTCCATAAAATATTTTCTCTAAATTGTCTCTGAAATGTGTGGACCATCTGTGCAATGACAAAATGTTAAAAATTCGATATCCTTTAGTAGGCATAAATTCGTGTTACTAAAGGATATTTTTATGCACATAGACACCCAAGTGGGGAAAAGTACAGATTGAGATACGAGGAGGAATACAATGAAAGCGATAAAAATTGGAACAAGAGTTGAGATTTACAATGACACAGTTATGACTTACAATGAGTTACCTTCTAGGGCATATATTGTAAGATTTGAGAAGATGTCAGGTTTTTACTTGGATGAGTATGCGAATGTATGTTTAAAGGAGAATAAAATATATGGGGAACATATGAGGAAAGTGCAAAAAGTGTTGCGCTCGTATAAGAAATTTGACAGAAATCTTGGCGTGATACTAAGTGGCTGCAAAGGCATTGGGAAATCTATGTTTGCCAAAATTTTATCTGTGGAGGCAGTAAAAAAGGGGATTCCAATCATAGTAGTCGACCAGTATATTCCAGGAATTGCCTCATATATTGAAGCAATTGACCAGCAAGTTATGGTGCTTTTTGATGAGTTTGATAAGACTTTTGCTGACATTAAGGCATCTGATGGGGAGATAGAACCACAGGCAGCGTTGTTAGGGCTTTTTGATGGAATTTCACAAGGAAAGAAACTGTTTGTTATTACATGTAATGATATTAGAAAATTAAACGATTTCATTGTAAATCGACCAGGACGGTTTCACTATCATTTTCGATTTGAATATCCATCAGCAGATGAAATTAGGACCTATCTTTATGATAAACTAAAAGAAGAATATTATCAGGAGATTGAGTCAATTGTCTCATTTTCAAGAAAAATCGATTTAAATTATGATTGTCTTAGAGCAATTGCATTTGAGGTGAACAGTGGAGAGAGTTTTCGCAGTGCAATTAAGGATTTGAATATTATTAACTTGGCGCAAGAGTATTATGATATAAGTATTTGCTTTAAAAATGGTTCGCCAATGGGGGTCAAAAACAAAAATATTGATTTTTTTAGCGATGAGGTAATAAATGTTTGTTTTGCGGAAGATGATTATAATGAAATTTTAACAGTAGGATTTCAAGTGGGAGATAGTATATATGATGTCAAGAATAACTGCGCTGTAATCAAAGCCGAGAATTTACGGATTTCTTACGACGAAGATTACAGCGAAGAGAAAGTGCAAAAAATTAAAAGTTTGATTGTAGACCATTTGGAAATTAAAAAGGTGCGGGAAAAGAATATGCATTATGCAGTGTGAGGAATCAACTTTCTTAGACACGCTCCATAAGATACTTGAGAAAGGCTGTGCATCCTTCATTGATATCTGTATAAGTAGTGTCAAAATCTCCAGTATACCAAGGGTCGGCAACATCTCTGTTCGAGTTGGCAAAGGTAAGAAGTTTATAAATTTTGCCCTCTTGATCACCGCCTGCAATGCGAGTCATATTGCGAATATTGGCAGTATCCATGCCAATAAGGTAGTCATATTCAAGATAATCTTTTGCTGTCATCTGTACAGCGCGGTGTGAAATTAGTGGTATCCCAACTGTTTTAAGCTTGTTCACAGTGCCATAGTGAGGAGGATTGCCAATCTCCTCGCTGCTTGTGGCAGCAGAGTTGATATAAAATAAATTTTCCAGTTTCTTTTGTTTTATAAGATGGGTCATAACGCTCTCGGCCATTGTACTACGACAAATATTGCCGTGGCAAACAAATAATATTTTTATCATAATTTGCATAACTCTGGAAAGCCTTATATTTACTGGCTTTTTGAGTAATTTCCTTTCTTGGTTATTTTAGCATATTCTGTATAATTTTGTATAAGTTAGCATAGTTTGGCATAAATTTGAAATAAATTCAAAATTTGTACTTCAAGGAATTTTATTAGATTATTTATAATTTTACAACTTATGGGAGAACGTTGCAAGTAAAAATTGAAGTAAATCACAACAAACGCACGAGTAAATAAACTGTGAATATTCTATAAATAAATACCATATAAAATGTTTTTGTGAAATGATTTTGAAACAAAAAATTAAAAAAATCAGAAATGACGTATTTATGAATATTTACAAAAGTGATTTGTTTACAAATCGTTTATTCATATGTTTGTCGTGGTGTATATTGCAGATTTGATTGACGGTGATACTCCAATTCGTATATAATAAAAGTATTAAACTTTTGTTAATATTGTGTTTAAAAAAGGAGTGAGAGTATGGCTAAGAGACCAGTGTTTGCAGTATCACTTGATTGGCAATATTGTGTTTGTGAAGATATAGAGTTTGAGTATTTTAGCGGTTTTTCAGACAAACAAAAACAAAGAAGTATTCAAAGTCTGCATCAAGCATATATATTGCAACATCCCCAGGCAAAAATTTTGGAGATATCCAGTAAATCAGAGGAGGCATTGGGGGTGAAATTAAGTGCATTTCATTTAATGTTAACTTCAAATGATGGAGCTGAATTTTCTGTGGAATCTGCTTTTCAAGCAGGAAAGGTGTTTGAGAATGGAGGACCTTATATAGACTTGTTGAATGTTTCATCCCGTGAGGCAAAAAAAGATGAGCGTCTGAAAAATAGTGGTGCAGTTATTGCGTTCCAGTTTGAGGGTGAGCGCTTTGCTACTGAACCGAAAACATATTTCTATCAATGGTTGTATATGAATGCATTGCAGCGGTATCCTGAATTGACAGAGCAGTTAATGGATTATAATGCGTTTACAGACATTGTTTTCAACCCGAAAAAGTCTCTTAACTGCCAAGCAGAGGCAGCAGCAGTTTATGTCTCGTTACAAAAACAAGGATTGCTGGTAGAAGCATTGAAAAATAAACAAACATTTTTTGAAATCGTGTTTCAAAGGCAACAGAACTCGTAGAATTACAGTTTCGTATCCAGTTCTAATTTTTCTGTGAAAATTAGATAGCACAACTTGATTCTTTTGTCATAAATACCGATATAACAAATAGAGAATTTGTTATGTTAGAAAATTTATGAAAAAGAAACAGGGGTGGGGTATGAATCTTTCATTTAATAATGGTGTAGCGTCTATTTTTACACAAAATTCTGGTTATCGACTTAAGAGCACAGAAGAACGAATGGAGCGTGTACAGAAAAAGGAATCCCAGATAAATTTTTTTGAGGGAAAAAAGGCCAAGCTTAAGGATATGCAATGTAATACATTGGATGAGATTGCACAGAAGCTTGCGCTGTTCAACAACTATAATGACCAGATTGATGCGGTGAAGAAACAATTTAATTATGAGCAAATGATGCACTGCACAGATGAGGCAAAAGAACTTGGTGAGAAGATTGCTAAGGCAGCAGAAGAACTTGAGCCAAAGACTGCTGAAGAGCGGCGTGAAGAGCTTGCAAAGGAGGCACTTGGCATCGAGGATGAGGGAATTTTGGATGAGATGTTAGAGGAATTGCCAGAGGAGGTATTGGAGGATACTCTAAACGAAATGTTGACAGATGAGGAGATAATACAGAAGAAACTGGAGGAGGAACTGCCGGAGATTGTGGAACAGGAAAAATTGACGGAAATGTTTCTGGATAGGCAGTATGTTCCATTTGATATCAAGGCATAAAAGGGGTAAGAGCTTAATACATGCTGAAAGATGATAAGAAGGAATCGGAAGTCAGATACAAAAACCCAACAGAATATGCAAAATATATAAATAGAACATATGATTGTATGAAAGAGAATGCCTATCAGATTGAGATTAGTGAACGGTTATATTACAGGGCAACGAAGGATAAGAAAATCGAACAGTGGTTGGAGGATAATTTAAGTCAGTTGCCGTACTGTATGGATAGTTTGAATAGTATTATCGCCGTTACTGGGGGACACCTTGTCAACTGTATTTGTCATATGAATAACTATAATAATATCAGCACTGAAATCTTTGCGTCGGATAAACTTAGTGAGATTGGGCAACTATGTGAAGAACAAACCTTTCGTTCTGTTATAAGAACAACAAATGTCAGTGAGATTGAGGAGCAGATAAATTACAACAGTATATTCTGGACGTCTGAGGCGGAAAGTGCTGGCTTTAAGGCAAAGGCGTAGGGATAGATAGACACAGGTACAGGCTGAAATGGTTTTTAGCCAATAGAATCAAGGAGGGATGAATTATGAGTACCATTTCTGCGGGCACGCCCGTGATTGCAGAGGGTATTTCTGCGTATCATAACATGTCAAAAACAAACAAAAGGATAGAAGAAAAGAAAGAAGATATTGCAGTTACCAAAAAAGAAGACACGGAAACAGTCAAAAAGACGCATACCAGTGGGCGAACGATTGGAAATCCAGAATTAACAGAAAAAGCTGCAAAGTATTATGAGGAACTAAAAAAGAAGTATGGCAATCTGGAGTTTATTCTCGTGAGCAAAGATCAGAAAGAATTTGCCAAAGCAACTGCGTCAAGTTACGCCAATCCACATAAGATGGTAGTGCTAATCGATGAGGAAAAAATTGAGCGGATGGCAGAGGATGAGAAGTATCGCCAACAGTATGAAGGAATCATAACAAAGGGTGCGAATGGTCTATCTCAATTAAAGAGTAAACTTGCCAATATGGGACTGAATATGAAAAGCTGTGGTATGAATGTATATGATAACGGCGCAACATCATTTTTTGCGACGATGGACAAATCATTTAAGGCACAGAATAAGACTGCGCAACAGCGGTTAGAAAAGAAGAAGGCTGCGAAAAAAGCGGAGGAGAAGAAAGCTGTAAAAAAGGCAGAGGAGAAAAAACAACAAGAGAAATTAGAGGCAAATCGGGAAGAACGCAGAGTAATTCGAGAGGAATATTTTGAGAATGACAATGAGAATGAAATTACATTTACTGCCGATTCCATTGAGGATTTAATTGAACAGATTGAAGGTGCAGACTATCTTTTAGGAAGGTCAAATCATGGAAGGCAAGCGGGACGAATGTTTGATTCTATAATTTAACGCTTGTGAAAAAAGTGACAGGAGTATAAAATTATGATATACTGTATGTAACTATCTGGAATGAAATTTTAGGTAGTTACATACAGTTTTTTATGTGCACGCTGATACAAAGAAAATATGTTATTGTATGACGTATCGACAGCGCGGTAAGTAGGGAGTAAATTTTCCTATTTAATTGCACATGAATACCTAGAGGAAGATATAGTATTCAAAGGAGGAGAATGTAAAATGACAGGAGCTATCATTACAGTAGGAATCATTGTAGTTTTGATTGTGTTGTTGTGTATGGGATATGTAAAAGCGCCACCTGATATGGCATTTATTATCTCAGGTATCAAAAAGAAGTCTAAAGTAGTGATTGGTAAGGCGAGTATTAGGGTACCATTTTTTGAGCGCCTTGATAAGCTTAATCTTAGACTGATTCCCATTGATGTTAAGACAAGCAATGCTGTACCTACAGCTGATTATATCAATATTAATGTGGATGCCACAGTCAATGTGAAAATTAGTAACCAGCCAGATAAGTTAAGACTTGCAGCAGAGAATTTTTTGAATAAAAATACGGAGTACATAGCAGGTGTTGCAAGAGAAGTTCTTGAGGGAAATGTACGTGAAATTGTAGGACGTATGCGTCTCGAAGAGATGGTTTCAGACCGTCAGAAGTTTGCGGAACTTGTCAAGGAGAATGCAGAACCAGATTTGGCGGCTATGGGATTGGATGTTATTAGTTTTAATGTGCAGAATTTTGTTGATGGTAATGATGTCATTGAAAATCTTGGTATTGATAATATAGTAAAGATTAAGAAAGCGGCAGCGATTGCAAGAGCGGAGAGCGAACGTGACATTAAGGTTGCCCAGGCAGCAGCAGACAAAGATTCTAATGATGCGGCGGTGGCGGCACAAACCGAGATTGCAAAGAAACAGAATGAACTTGCTATCAAGAAGTCCGAGCTTCAAATGCAAGCGGACACCAAGAAAGCAATGGCGGATGCTGCATATCAAATTCAGAAGGAAGAGCAGCGCAAAACAATTGAAATTACTACCGCAAATGCAGATATTGCCAAACAGGAGCGTGAGATTGAACTAAAGCAGAAAGAAGTTGCAGTGAAGGAGCGAGCGCTTGAGGCGGAGGTAAAGAAACAGGCAGATGCGGAAAAGTATGCAGCGCAGCAGAAGGCAGACGCAGCATTGTATCAGCGGCAAAAAGAAGCTGAAGCACAGCAGTTTGAAGCACAGAGAGTTGCAGAGGCAAAAAAGGCACAGGCGGAGGCAGACCGTTATTCAAAAGAGCAAGAAGCTCAAGGTATTCGAGCATTTGGTGAGGCAGAAGCGGCAGCAGTGCGAGCAAAAGGAGTTGCGGAAGCGGAAGCAATTCAGGCGAAGGGAATTGCGGAAGCGGAAGCGATGGAGAAGAAGGCAGAGGCATATGCAAAGTATAATAAAGCAGCAGTTGCAGAAATGATGATTAAAGTATTGCCGGATATTGCAGGAAAGATTGCAGAGCCATTGTCACAGATTGATAAGATTACAATTATTGGCGGTGAAGGTTCTAACGGAGTAGATCAGGTTGCCAACAATGTTCCAGCAGTTATGACAAAGTTGTTTGAGTCTATGAAGGAGACAACAGGAATTGATTTGGCAAATATTATTAATGCGGAATCTTATGATGCTAAGGTAAACAGAAACATTACTGTGAATGGACTAGACGGCGTAAACTTGACTGTAAATCAAAAACCAGAGTAAGAAGATTGGTTGCAATTTAGTTTAAGATTGCAACCAATTTTCAGAAAATAACGCACAATTTTCAAAATTTATCCATAATTTAATGTTAATAATTCCATGATATGCACCGATATATATTACGTAAACAATAGTGGATTTTAACCCAAAATGTTGGAAAGGATATGATATAAAATGAATATAAACAGTTCAAGAAATTCCTTATTAAGAGCAAGAAATTTAAGGAGTGCTAAAAGAAGTCGTGCCGGAAAGGTAATTAGCAGCAAGACTTCTAGGTCAAGTAGCAGGTCAAATTCGACAAAGAGAACTACTTCTTCGGCTTCTAAAACACCGACAAAGCAACTTGCAATGTATGAGCAGGTAGAAAAGTCTGCAAACAGTGTGCAAGACAGTGTTGAGAAGATGTTAAAGATTGGTAAGATGACATACACTGACGATGAGACTGGCAAGAAGGCACAAGAGAATGATAAAGAGACGTTGATTAAAAATATCAAGGATTTTGTGGCAGAGTTTAATGAAGTTTACAATAATTTATATGATATTGGTGGTCCATCCAATCTTGCGTTTAATAAGACCTTGGACAGTATTGTATCAACCAACAAAAAGGCACTGGAAGAGATTGGCATTACAGTTTCTAAATCTGGGGAGCTTTCCATTGACGAAAAGGCTTTGGAAGGTGCGGATTTTGATAAGATAAAAGAAGTGTTTGCAAAGGAAGGTGGATTCGCAGATAAGATTTGTGGTAAGATGGAAACAATTGAAAATGCTGCGTCAAACAGTCTTACAACATTAAGTAAACTTTACGGAGCAACTTCTACTTACAACAAATATGGAGCAAGCAATTCATACTTTAATGGCTATGGTAACAGTAATTACTATAATAATTATGGTTATGGCAAGAATAGTGGCTGGTATTTCTAAGAAAGCGTTTTGTATAGTAAAGCATTTATAATAGAGCAAAGTTATTGAAGTCACAATATCATAAATTAAAAGTAATTTATCATAGTGGGCAGATTAAGTATCTGCCCAACACAGAAAGTTAATAATACTTTTTTAGACTGGCTGTTTAGTCAGTCTTTTTAAATTCGTTCAAATTTTTGTTGTTCTTTTTTATCTTTTTTATTTATATACATAATTTTATCTGCTCGATTATAAGTATCTTCCAAATTTTTATCAGATTTTGCAGTATAGGTAGCATACCCATATGCAATCTGCATTTTTAATGTTTTGTTTTCACGATTACATACATCAACACTTGATTCTAACATTGCCATATAGTGTGTTATGTCAATTGTGGAGGCTCTCTCAATTAAAACAACAAACTCATCGCCGCCGACACGGTAACATTTTCCAATCCCATTAAAGATTTCATAGATGATTGTGGCACAGTTTTTAATATACAAATCACCAGCACTGTGCCCAAAAGTATCATTGGTATATTTTAGATTGTTAAGATCAAAATCGATAATTGCAATGTCCTCTGGTTTTTTTGATAATTCGGCAAAATCAATGTTAAAGCAAGTACGATTATGCAATCCTGTCATTTGGTCTGTGTACGCAAGTGTTTGATAAGCATTTGCCTCCAGTCCCATTTTCATAAGTAAGGCGGACTCTCTTGTCGAAGCCAAACCAAGCACAATAATATAGAGTAAAAAACCTAGACGACCGAAGGTGTTTGTATTCCATGAGCCAGAATAAAATCCTATAATATCTAAGAGGAATGTCAAAGAACATATTACAATACATGTTAAATGAATCTTTACCATTTGAGAATGGATTCCATTTTTTATTAATAGATGTGATTGAACTATAATAATCCCTGTAAGCACACACATCATAATATGAGTTGTCCAAAGTGTTTCTCTCAAATCAGCAATACCAATCAATTGAAATACGATACACAAAATAATTTGTATCAAATCTATTTTGCAGAACCAGTTCCAGATTTTACTGTTATCTTCATAAAAGGTTTGGACAAACATTGCAAATGGAAATGAAAGCAGCAAAAGCGACAAAAACGCTAAGTAAGAGGTCACAAGACTGTTTTTAAGTAGTAATGTAGTAATATTGCACTCATTGATAGACCATATAGAACAAACTATGGAAAAAATACCAAGCTTTAAAAGTTTTCCACTTGTACTGATGTTACGAGATACAAATAAATGATAGACAACCAAGATAAATCCAATCACAAACATAATCATACAGAGCAAAAATGGCAGAATATTACTGGTTGTAATGTGTGCTAACAAAGAGATATTGTTTCCGATATAAAAGGTTGGTATTTTCTTTAGGTATGATATGTATGGGCTGGTAAAAACAATCTCAATGTTGTTTGTATCATCTGGTAGCGTCACGAAGTTCCAGCAATATCCGGGTGAATCTGATAAGGGATTATTATTGGAGACAGGGTATTCATAAATTAGGTTGCTGTCGACATAGACTTTGACATTTTGATGAACAGAATAGAATGCCAATATATTGCCAATAGCGCTGTCGGCAGAAATTTTTCCACTTACTACAGTTTTTTTCTTATATAAAGTTTTTTGCCAATCTTTCCATTTTGTCACTGCATTGGGAGATTGCTGTTGTCGAGTATCTGTTGTTTGGTCATAAACAAAGATTGATATTAAAAATATGCAAATTGTAACACATATTAAAATATATAGTTTATAGTTTAGCTTTTTGATAGGATCATTCATTTGTGATATTGCTCCTGCTATGTATATTTATATTGTGTCTGATTGATAGGAATAGATTCATTATAACACATCTTGAAAAATATGTTCCATTTATTTTTTGAAAAAAGAAAGATATAAGGTTTGCCTGTTTTTGGTATAGAATGGTATTTGGAAAGTGTTTGGATATTGATTTTGTGAAATAAATGGTAGATAATAAGACATAATGTGTAATTGGAGGAAGCAAAATGATTTGGAATAAGACAAAGGAGTGTATGAGTCGGGATGAACTGACTGATTTGCAAAGCAAACATCTAGTAAAACTTGTAAAGTATATGTATCAAAACGTTGCATATTACAGGAAAAAAATGCAAAAATTGGGTATGGAACCCGGTGATGTATGTGGGATTGAAGATTTGGGGAAACTTCCTTTTACAACTAAGGAAGATTTAATTGCCGCATATCCATCTGGAATTTTTGCGGTGTCGAACAAAAAGATTACAAGATATCACAGTTCAGATGAGATAATTGATTCAGACAGAATTGTAGGATTTACAAAAAATGACATTGATCATTGGAGTGAATGCGTAGCGCGCTCGATTAATATGGCAGGTTTGGGGAAAAAGGATATTATACAAATTCTGTATAACTACACACCATTTACAGAAGGACTTGGCGCCCATTATGGAGCGGAGCGAGTTGGTGCAGCGGTGGTGCCAACAGGAATTTGCAGAACAACCGGATTGGGAGCACTGATGAAAAAATTACGTGTGACAGGAATTATGGGAACACCGACCTATCTGCTGCGTCTGGCCCAGATTATCGAGAGACAAGGATTGAAAGGCAGATTAAGTCTAAGAGCGGCATTGTGCGGGTCAGAACCGTGGACAGAGAATACACGTAGAAAAATACAAGATAAATTAGGGGTAAAAGCATATGATATATATGGATTAGATGAACTGACAGGACTTGGTGTGGCATGTGAATGTGAATGTCAGAACGGTATGCATATTCAGGAAGATTTTTTCTTGGCAGAAATTTTGGATACACATACATTGGTAATTTTACCGGATGGAATGAGTGGAGAGTTAGTTTTCACAACACTTCAAAAAGAGGGATTACCACTGATACGTTATCGAACAATGCATATTACAAGGATTCATTATGAGAAATGTGAATGTGGTCGTACAATGGCAAGAATCGAACGGATTTGCAAAGAGACGTCAGACTTGTTGATGATTCGGGGAAAAAGTGTATCTGTGTCCCAGATTGAGGAGACACTGAGTGGACTGTACAATGTTACAATGACCTATATTGTCTGTATTAAAAAAGAACAAGGTCTTGATGTAGTAAAAGTATTTGTAAGCTATGACATAAATAAAGTTTTATCTGTGGAGGAGCAGGAGTCTATAATACGACAAATACAAAAAGTATTGTCCGCTATTGTCGGTGTGACACCAGAGGTTTGTTTTGCAAAAAATAAAGGTGATATGTTTAACAGGAACGATAAAAAGGTAGTTATTATAGATGAGAGAACATAATAGGCGGGAAAGTGAATAGACAATAATTATTTATAAAATGAAATATAGCTGTATAATACAATTGAAAAAAGAAGGCAGATAGTATACAATTAATAGGAGATAATTGTCGGAAAATAATTCATGAAAGGAGAATTACTGTGAAAAGAAAACTATTAATAATGGTTGTATCTGTCCTTTTACTGATTGCAATACTTGCAGGATGTAGAAATATTAGCACTGATACAAAAGGTGATACGAAAGACACATCGACAACAGAAGTAGAAGATGAAAAAACACTTGAGACAGGTAAGGTGTCATTGCGAGTCTGGGTTGAAGAGGCAAATATTGAGAACTTACAGAAGATGGTTGACAGTTTTAAACAGAACTATGCAGGACAGGCTGATTTTGATATTATTATAGAGCCATCAGGAGATGCAGATACGAGAAAAAATGTTTTGAGTGATGTTCATAATGCAGCGGATGTTTTTTCTATGCCAGATGATCAACTTTATAGTCTAATTGCAGGGGGAGCACTTTCTCCGGTAGTGAATCAGACAGAAGTAAAAAGTGCATGTCTATCTGATGCAGTAGACGCAGCATCTTATCAGGGAACAGTATATGCGTATCCATACGCAGCAGACAATGGTTATTTTCTATATTACAATAAGGAGTATTTCTCAAGTTCAGATGTCAAAACGTTTGATAGAATTCTTGAGATAGCTGCTGAAAATGAAAAAAAGTTCTCGATGGAGTTAAATTCAGGGTGGTATTTATACTCGTTTTTTGGAAATACAGGTTTTGATTTTGGAATTAATGAAGATGGCGTAACCAATCATTGTAATTGGAATACAACAGAGGGAAACGTGAAAGGAGTTGATGTTGCGCAGTCTTTAATAAACATTGCTATAAATCCGGGATTTATAGCACAGTCGGATGCACTTTTTGTTGAGGGTGTAAAGAATGGTACTTGTATCGCAGGGATTAGCGGTGTGTGGAATGCTATTACAATCCAGAAGGCATGGGGTAACAATTATGGTGCATGCAAATTACCTACATATACTTGTAAGGGGCAACAGATTCAGATGTCGTCGTTTAAAGGTTATAAGATGTTTGGAGTCAATGCTTATTCAGAGCATCAAGAGTGGGCACATAAATTTGCGGAGTGGATTACAAATGAAGAGAATCAGATTCTTCGATTTGAGGATAGAAGTCAGGGACCAGCCAATGCGATTGCCGCTGCATCTGATGAGGTTGGTAAAGTTCCAGCAATTGCTGCAGTAATAGAACAGTCTCAATATGGCATACTTCAGCGAGTAGGCAATAGTTACTGGGATGCTTGTACGAGCTTTGCGGATACGATAGCGGCTGGAAATCCAGACAATGTGCCACTGCAAGATTTGATGGACAGGCTTGTAAAGGGAATAACTGCTTCGGTAATACAATAAGGAGGGAATAAAATGAAGAGAAAAAAACGGTTAAGTATAACAATAGTCATTTTAGTTCCGGTTTTTATTCTCGGGGCACTTGCAGTTTTCTCAAATATTGCAGCGATTAGTAATTTGAAAAAAGTAAATATGACCGCAGTAACAATTACGGATGAGCATATGATTAATATTTCTCAGCTTAGTAATATTGAAAAAGAACTGCAAGAAATTCATAAAAAAGCGCTTTCTCATATTATAGCGACAGATTTAGATACTCTGATTGCGACAGTAAACGAGGTGCGAGCAGAACAGGAAGTTTTAGATCAGCTGTTTGCGGAGTATAAGAGTAGTTTGCAGAAGGAAGATACTGCAGCATATAATAATATATTGTCTAATTATGAAACAATGAAATATGAGATTGCAAATTTAATGGCATTTAGCGGAAATGCAGAGAAGGAAAAGGCTTTTGTACTAGCAAATAGCACAATTAAACAGTGTAGTGATGAAATGCAACATCAGGTTGAGATTATGATGGAGCGGGCACAGGAAAGCGCTACGCAGGCAAGCGAAGCCTTGACGGCAGAATACAATAGAGCAGTGTTCAAGAACACAATTATTGTTATATTGAGTGTGATTGCACTGTTGATTACATTGTACAGTGTCTTTATTCTGATTATCAGGAAGCTGATTATTGTAAATCATGAGATTAATGATATTATAAATGGAATTGATCAAAGTCAAGGGGACTTGACAAAACGCATCGATATATTATCGAATGATGAAATTGCCGATTTAGGAAATGGAATCAATACGTTTATGAGTAAGCTGCAAAGCATTATGAAAATGATTATTGAAAATTCGAGGAAATTAGAAGAAGTTGTCAGTGAAGTGCAGCAGAGTGTAAGGACATCGAATGACAGTGCATCAGACTTATCGGCAGTTACACAAGAACTTTCTGCTACTATGCAGGAGGTGGGGCATTCTGCTACAATTATTAATCAAAATGCGGATTCTGTGCGCATTGAGGTTGAGATGATTGCGGATAAGTCTAACAGCATTAATGATTATTCTAAGAAGATGAAAGAAAATGCTGACAAGATGGAACTAGATGCAAAGATGAATATGCAGGAGACGAGTACAAAAGTACAAGAGATTCTTGAGGTACTGAATCAGGCAATTGAAGACAGCAAGAGTGTGGAGCAAGTGAACGGTCTAACAAATGATATTTTGAAGATTTCAAGTCAAACAAATCTCCTTGCGCTCAATGCCTCGATAGAGGCAGCGCGAGCAGGAGAGGCAGGAAAGGGATTTGCTGTTGTTGCAAATGAGATTAGACAGCTTGCATCTTCCAGCCGTCAGACAGCAAATCGCATTCAAGAAATTAACAGTGTAGTAATTAATGCAGTACATAATCTTGCAGGGCATTCCAACAATCTTGTAGAGTATATGACAGATTCTATTTTGCCAGAATTTGAAAACTTTGTGAGTAGTGGTGAACAATACAGGGATAATGCTACTTATATAGAAGAAGTTATGAATGAGTTTACAGCAAAGACAGACGATTTAAAACGCGCTGTTGATGAGATTGCCTCCTCGATTGATACAATCACAGATGCAATCGAAGAGGGAGCAAGAGGTGTTATCGGTGCGGCAGAAAGTACACAAGTTCTTGTTGGTGATATGGAGAACATTAGTAATAGAATGGATGAAAATCAACAGATTGCCGCAGCACTTCAAAGAGAGACAGATGTATTTAAAAACTTTTGATATATAAGAAATAAATATAGAAATAATAAGAATAAAAGTTCGCCAGAAATTAGACTTTGGCGAACTTTTTCTGCACAACCTTGTACAGAAGAGATATGTCGTAAAAGCGAGATAGGGCATGTGACAAATTACTCGATTACCCAATAATTTTAGAATAACTTGGCAGGAAAGTGGGATAGAAAGACATGAAAAAGTGTATTATAATCGGTGCAGGAACATGTGATACACAGAAACTTTTAAAGCAGATAATAGTGCAGAAAGAGGATTTGTGTATTGCGGCGGATGGCGGTTTTGACTATTTTCAACAGATTGGACTGATGCCAAATATAGTGCTGGGAGATATGGATTCTTTGAAAACACAAACATTATGTGGTCCTTTTCAGGTAAAAAGGCTTCCCGCTGAAAAGGATGATACAGATATGCTTGCAGCAATCAAGGAAGGACTAGCTATGGGCTATAAACAGTTTGAGCTTTACGGGGCGCTTGGTGGACGATTGGATCATACTTTTGCTAATATCCAGTGTCTTTTATATCTGCTCAATCAAGGAGCAAAGGGAACAATCGTTGGGGATGATGTTATACTAACTTTGATAAAAGATACCAAAATAACGTTTTATACTGATTTTGCAAAAAAAGGAAGAAAAATTTCTGTTTTTGCTTTTGGCGGTGATGCGCATGGGGTTAGTGAGAGTGGTCTAAAATATCTGTTAAACCATGTGACAGTACGTCAGGAGTTTCCGATTGGTGTGAGTAATGAATTTATTGGCGAGACTGCGGAAATTGCAGTGCAATGTGGTATGCTTTTAATTTGTATAGAACAACAATGGGAGGAATTTATGTAATGTATACGTTTTCGACGTGGCTTTTCTTTTTTTATTTTTATTGTTTTCTGGGGTGGGTCTGGGAGACATGCTATGTGTCCGTATTGAAAGCAAAGTGGGTCAACAGAGGTTTTATGAGAGGACCATTTCTTCCGATTTATGGTTCCGGTGCAATTGTTGTGTTGATTTTCACACTTCCATTTCGTACGAATATAGTATTAGTGTTTTTTGCAGGAATGATAAGCGCTACGATATTGGAGTATTTTACTGGTATGGCTATGGAAAAGTTGTTTCATGTGCGATATTGGGATTATAGTAATCAACGTTTTCATTTAAACGGGCATATTTGTGTGACCTCTTCGTTGGCGTGGGGTGTTTTTTCTGTGATTTTGACATTGTATGGTCATATGATGGTAGAAAAATTTACATTGCGGCTCAATGGAAATTTTGTGGAAGTAATTGTATTTTTGCTGACAGTTTATATTTCAATTGATATGGCGGAGAGTGTTCGCGAGGCGTTTAATCTTAAAGAAGTGCTTTTAAGCCTTGAGGAGAGTAGTGAGGAGTTTCGGAGAATACAAAAGCATTTTGAGGTTGCTTCTGCATTTTATGGAGGAGAAATCAAAGAACGTTCGGAGGCTGGACTGCGAAAGATTAATTCTGCATTGAAGACGGGAAAGAAAGAATACAGACGCATAAATGCTCTTTTGAAGCGAAATCCACATGCAGTTTCCAAAATGCACAAGGAAGCGCTTTCGCAGTTTATAGAGTTCTCAGATGATGAGTAGACTGTGTGAAAATCTAAGGCGTTTTGGAGAGTGGAGTAGATTTTAATCTTTGACTAAGATAAACCTCTGGTAAGATTACAGGCGTGTGTGTTAGCAACAGTTCAAGAGTGCTTTATTTAAAAATATTTTCCTATGAAAATTCAAAAAATAGTCGCTTTTTTGCCAAATATTGGTTATACTGAAAGAGCGTTATAAGGATATCAAAAAGATGTCAAAAAAGTGTTATAGAAAAACATTAGGGAAGGAAGAGAGGAGGCGCGGATACGTGCTAGAATTAAAGGATATATCCTATCACGTTGATGATGAGAATGGAAAGGATATATTAAATCATATTAATTTGAAAATAGAGGATCGGTTTACAGCAATTACTGGACCAAACGGGGGTGGTAAGTCGACTCTTGCAAAGATGATTGCTGGGATTATACAGCCAACGGAAGGGCAAATTTTCTTTGAAGGACAGGATATTACCCATTTGTCTATTACAGAACGAGCAAATTTGGGCATTAGTTTTGCTTTTCAACAACCAGTTCGGTTTAAAGGAATCACAGTGCTTGATTTAATTCGGTTGGCGGCTGGAGACAAACTTAGCGTGGAAGGTGCATGTAAATATCTTTCGGAAGTTGGACTTTGTGCGCGGGATTATATTAACCGGGAAGTAAACGGAAGTTTATCTGGTGGAGAGTTGAAGCGAATAGAGATTGCAACAGTCATTGCTAGAGGTATGAAATTGTCTGTGTTTGATGAGCCAGAGGCTGGTATTGACCTTTGGAGTTTTCAAAATTTAATCAAGGTATTTGAGAAGATGCATGACAAGACACAAGGAAAGATTGTAATTATTTCACATCAAGAACGTATTCTCGATATTGCAGATAAAATTGTGGTAATTGCAAATGGTGAGATACAGGATATAGGAACAAAGGAGGAGATATTGCCAGGATTGTTGAGTGGTAATCTTGAGTGTAGGCATAATGCAGGAGGGTGTATACATGGATGAGATTCAGAAGACATTATTAATGCAGGTGGCAGATTTGCACGAAGTTCCTACTGGAGCTTACAATATTCGTTCCAACGGAGAATCAGCAGGGCGACATTCAACTGAGCACATCGAGATTATTCCAAAAGAGGATAAACCAGGAATTGATATCTTTATAAAGCCCGGAACGAAGAAGGAAAGTGTGCATATTCCTGTTTTGATGACACAGACAGGGCTTAAGGAGTTAGTGTACAATGATTTTCATATCGGTGCGGATTGTGATGTCACAATTGTGGCAGGATGCGGTATCCACAACAGTGGAGATCAGGCGAGCGAGCATAGCGGGATTCATTCCTTTTATGTTGGGAAAAATTCCAGAGTGCGATACGTAGAAAAACACTATGGCTCTGGGGAAGGTACTGGCGAGCGGGTTATGAATCCAGAGACAATTGTAAATCTGGATGAGAATAGCTACATGGAAATGGACACTGTACAAATCAAAGGTGTGGATTCTACGGATAGGGTTACAAGAGCAAAACTTGGTAAGAGCGCACAACTTGTTATTAAGGAAAAGCTTATGACGCATGGGAAACAGAAGGCAACCACTAATTTTTATGTAGATTTAGATGGAGAAGATTCAAGTACAAATGTGATTTCTCGTTCTGTGGCAAAGGACTTTTCGGAACAGACATTTTATTCCCATATCAATGGAAATAACAAGTGTGCAGGGCATTCGGAGTGCGATGCAATTATAATGGACAATGCAGTTGTGCGTGCAATACCGGAGATTACGGCAAACAATATTGATGCGAGTTTGATTCATGAGGCAGCAATTGGAAAAATTGCGGGGGAACAACTGATTAAATTGATGACATTAGGACTTACAGAAGCACAGGCGGAGGAGCAAATCGTAAATGGATTTTTGAAATAGTTTACGATGCATTTTGACATATAGAAAATGGAATAGTTGCATTGTTCGTAGAAAGCTTGTTATTAACAGTGTAAGTTAGAAAAAACAAAGGAAAGAGAGGTATTTTTATGGAGACAATCAAGTGTATCGAGACAAGGAGAAGTATCAGAAAATTTAAGGAAAAGCAGGTGTCGCATGAGGTAATGCAGGAAATTGTGTCTTGCGCATCTTTTGCACCATCATGGAAAAACACACAGGTAACAAGGTACGTGATCGTTGAAAATGCAGAGGTCAAGGCAAAAATTGCAGATGAGGCAACACTTGGCTTTACACATAACAGCCATATTATTAAGGGTTGTGCAGCGCTTGTGGTAGTCAACATGGTACATGGTAGAAGTGGTTTTGAGCGAGATGGTTCTTATACAACATCGAAAGAGGACCGCTGGGAAGTGTTCGATGCAGGTCTTGCGACACAGACTTTTTGTCTTGCAGCGCATGATAAGGGAGTTGGCGCTGTTATTCTTGGTATTTTTGACGAGACCAAAGTGGCTGAAATTATTGGAATCGAGGAGGGGCAGAAGGTAGCAGCGCTTGTGGCGATAGGCTATGCGGACGAGGAACCAGCAGCACCAAAGAGAAAGAGCGTAGAAGATTTAGTAAAGTTTGTGTAGTCGTGGAGAAAAAGTGTTATGGCAGACAGAGAAGAAAATGAGTTGTGGGATTTATACACAAAGGACCGAGAAAAGACAGGAAAAGTACATCGGCGAGGAGACCCATTAAAGGAAGGGGAATATCATCTTGTAGTCCATATCTGCATTTTTAATAGCAAGAATGAGTTGCTGATACAGCAGAGACAGCCCTTTAAGAAGGGATGGCCAAATATGTGGGATTTAACAGCAGCAGGCTCTGCCTTACAAGGAGAAAGTAGCTGGCAGGCAGCAGAGCGAGAAGTCGCAGAAGAAATTGGACTAAAGATTGACTTGTCTAATAAAAGACCAATTTTTAGTATTAATTTTATACATGGTTTTGATGATTATTATTTGCTAGAACAAGAGGTTGATATAGTATCACTTCATTTGCAGGAAGAAGAAGTACAGGCAGTTCGATGGGTTAGCAAGGATGAAGTTCTTGCAATGCAGGCGCAGGGAATTATGATACCATACTGGTTTTTGGATAAACTGTTTGAGATTAGAAATATGCAAGACGCACATGGCTAAAAAATCAAGTAGGGAAGATAAACCTTCCCTACTTGATTTTTATACCGCGCAGCACCATTGTCAATGCTATGTTGGTATCCCATTGTTTAATCCCTTTATCATAAAGCGCAATGCGCTTGTCGTACCTTTGATTAATCTGTGTTTTCATCTGCTCAATTTCTTCTATGCTTACAATATTAGGAGCAGTATGAGGAATCGAATTGACTGCATCAATTTCTGCCTGACGCTTAGTGTTTATCATGGAATATGCCAATTCTTTGGAATTTTGTGGGTTGTCCGGTGTTAGATTTACAAGTATATACGCTGTGGAAATTTGGCCAAAACCATATTTTTCCATAGCCAATGGCAGCTCACGTTCATTCATGGTATATTGTCCAACAGCGTATTTTTGCAACATTTCATGGTCAAAATGAGCAATTCGGTTCCATATTTCTTGCTCAAAGCAACTTTGTTCAGCGATACAGTCAGCAGTGACGTCAATTCCGCGGCGGGCAGACAATACTAGACAGATACCGCCCGGTTTTAATACACGAAGTTGTTCACCAAAGAATTTTGTAGGTTCAATGTGTTCTTGAACTGTGTTGGAAATGGTCACATCAAAAGAATTGTCTGCAAAGGGCAAAGCCGTTGCGTCCGCTTCTATAAAGGTGAGATGTGGTGCTTGCTGTATAGCAAATTTAATAAAAGCGGTATCTCTGTCTGTGCCAGTTACTTTAGCGTCAGGATACCAGTGGGCTAATGACTGAGTGAATGCGCCGGGACCACAACCAATTTCCAATATCTTAGCATTTTTGCCAATACGAAATGCATTTTTATATTGTTCTTGATATACATCAGAAAATCGAAGAGTTCGAGAATAGTATAGTGTTCCAATATTCTGAATTGCATCTGACCAAATGGTATTCATAGAATCTCCTAATAAAGCGTTTTTAATCTACTGTAATAAGCTCATATTCACGGGAACCAAAGCCTAATGCAACGGCGGCTTCAATCGTATGAACACCATTTTTGGATTCAATACGCGCAAGGAGATGGTCTCTGCCCGGGTCATCGGAGGCATAGACCAGATCAAGACATGCTTGGTCAATTGCAATCGGATCGAGAGAAGCCAATATGCCAATATCAGCCATACAAGGATCTTCAGCGACAGCGCAGCAATCACAGTCCACAGACATATTTTTCATAACATTGATGTAGACAATATTTCCTTTGAAGTAATCAACAATGCTCGATGCAGCATCGGCCATAGACTCCAAAAAGGAATCATGATCGGAACCCCAGAAATTATTAAAATCACCCACGCCATGAATATACGCTTTACCAGCCGAAGAAGCAATGCCAATAGAAAGCTGCTTGATTGCTCCACCGTATCCACCCATTGGATGCCCTTTAAAGTGAGAGAGCACCAACAAGGAGTCATAATTGACAAGCGTTTTTCCTACAAAGTTCTTTTTGATTTTTAGACCGTTTGGAATTGCAAGTTCTAGGTCGTCTCCTTCTGCGTCCATCAAGTCAACATCAAAATATTTGCTCCAGCCATGTTCGTGTAGCGTTTTCATGTGTTTTGCAGTGGTATTGCGGCTTCCGTCATATGCAGTATTGCACTCCACAACAGTGCCTCCTACAGAGTCAATAATCGGTTTCCAAAAATCAGGCTTTAGAAAATTCTGGTTGCCGACTTCACCAGAGTGAACTTTAATTGCAACTTTGCCCTCGAGGGTTTTGCCTGTCAATTGATATAGTTCCAGAACTTTTTCGGGAGTGATGGTCTTAGAAAAATAAACTTTTGATTTCAT
>BLMC01000032.1 GCA_011959805.1 Lachnospiraceae bacterium
ATAAGAAAGGAGCAACGGCGCCTGAATTAGCAAATAAATTTGAAGTTTCTACTAGGACAATTTATCGGGATGTAGAAGCATTAAGTGGCGCAGGAATTCCTATTTATGCAGAACCGGGAAGAAATGGCGGAATCTATTTATTAAATGACTATATTTTAGATAAAATATTATTGTCGGAAGATGAAAGGCAAGAAGTATTGACAGCAATACAAAGTATGTCTGCTACAGGATACTCTTCTGGAAAAGCAATATTGACGAAATTATCCGCGCTTTTTCATGTCGATACAGGAAACTGGCTCGAAGTAGATTTTTCTCGTTGGGGAAAGTCTACCCGAGATAACTTGAAATTTGAAATGTTAAAAACAGCAGTGATTCAGCATAAAGAAATAAAGATTGTCTATGAAAATACAGCCGGAGAAAGAAAAGAACGTAAGGTACAACCACTAAAACTATATTATAAATCAAAGGAATGGTATCTGAAAGCATTTTGTTTGGAGAAGCAAGATTTTCGTCTCTTTAAGCTAAATCGTATTTTACAATTGGATTTATTGGAGCAAACTTTTGTGCCAAGACCATTTCCAGAGCAGATTAATGATTCACAGCAAACAGACGTACAGATTATACTTCATTTTCCAAAAGAGATTGCGTATCGTGTCTATGATGAATTTGACGAGACACAGATTGAACGTCAAGACGACGGTGATTTGATTGTTTCTGCCAAAATGTCAATTGACACATGGTTGGTCGGTTATTTGCTGTCATTTGGAATACAAGTTGATATTATACAACCAAGGTATTTACAAGAAATGATAGCCATTCAAGCAAAAGAAATTTACAAAAAATTGTCTAATCAGTAACAGAATAAACTGATTGTGAAAAGCCATATGTTGACAATAAAGTAATTTATCCAGTAGACTGTGTATATATAAGAGAAGTTAGACAATATCTAACCAGAAAGACTTGTAAGACGAAGCAAAGTTTGATTTGGCAGTTTTTAGTGTTGCAAGCTGTTAGCAGAATGGAGGATTTTGAGATGATAAGTCATATTTTGCGCGATGCAAGAAAATATGAAGAGACAATGGAGAAACAAATTGGGAAGGAGGCGCGACCGGAGTTTCATCTGTCTGCCCGTATAGGATGGATGAATGATCCAAATGGATTTTCGTTTTATAATGGAAAATATCATATGTTTTACCAGTATCATCCATATGATTGTCAATGGGGTCCTATGCACTGGGGACATGCAGTTAGCGAGGATTTACTACATTGGGAATACTTGCCAGTTGCGTTGGCTCCTGATGAACTTTATGATATGGATGGGTGTTTTTCGGGAAGTGCGATTACACTTCCTGATGGTCGGCAGTTGTTGATGTATACTGGAATGGTCAAAGAGCGGCAGAATGTTAAAGTGGCAGAATCTCGTGATATTCAGACACAATGTCTTGCTGTGGGTGATGGTATTGACTTTGAAAAATATAAAGATAATCCTATTTTAGAAGAAAAAGATTTGCCAAAGGGCAGCAGCAAATATGATTTTAGGGACCCCAAAATGTGGCAGAAGAAAGATGGGAGTTATTGTTGTGTGGTTGGTAGTCGACCAGAAGATGGGAGTGGACAGATTTTATTATACACTAGCACAGATGGATTCCAGTGGAATTTTAAAAGTATATTAATTAAAAATAACAACCGTTTTGGAAAAATGTGGGAGTGCCCAGACTTTTTTCAATTGGATGGAAAATGGGTATTACTTACCAGTCCCCAAGATATGCTTCCGCAAGGCTTTGAATATCACAATGGAAATGGAACTCTTTGTATGATTGGTGATTTTGATGAGAAGGCAGGAACATTTCAGGAGCAATATAATCAGTCTATTGATTATGGGATTGACTTCTATGCGCCGCAGACAGTATATACTCCAGATGGACGTCGTGTTATGATTGGATGGATGCAGAACTGGGATACTTGTGGACAGCGTACTCGAAACGTATTGTGGTTTGGGCAAATGAGTTTACCGCGAGAATTGTCTATTAGAAATAATAGGTTGTATCAACTGCCAATTCGAGAATTGGAAGCATATCGTTTTCATAAAGTGGGATATCAAAATATTACTTTTTCTGAGGTAATAGAGCTTGAGGGAATTAAAGGACGTAGGGTGGATATTGAACTAACCGTACGTCCAGCCGATGAACAAAATATTTACCACAAGTTTGCATTTCGGTTTGCGCAGAATGAGAAGTACCAGACATCACTAAGTTTTCGACCAAGAGAAGCTATCTTAAAGATAGACAGAAAACATTCCGGCTCCAGAAGGGCGATTATTCATCAAAGACGCAGTAAAGTAAACAGTGAGGATGGGAAATTAAAGTTAAGGATTATACTGGACCGATTTAGTGTTGAGGTTTTTGTTAATGACGGAGAACAGGTTATGAGTGCCATTCTTTATACTGAACAGTCTGCAGATGGTATTTCTTTTTTTGCGGACGGAACAGTGAATATGGATATTGTGAAATATGATTTGATTATGTAATATAAAAAGCAAGTGTATTATTTATATGACTAGAGTGTCTTGTATGGACTACAAAGTTCAATGTCAACAGTTCTAACATATCGCCTTAATGCGTATTCTCCATCATGAGCTTCGCCTGGAAAATAAGTAGACATATCCCCAGCCAGGGTAATTCGTGTGACGCCGCTGCGCGCAAAGAGTTCTTCAAATGCGTTGCGATTTTCAGGAGAACAGATGAGTCCGGCTGTTTGCAAAAGGCCTTTTTTGGAGCGAAGAACAGATATAATCTGTTCTTGCGGTAGTCGTTTGACAAGGACATGGCACATCATAGGAGAGAGTTCTAGCGCACTATCTTTACATACTGTAAGGCGACAACCAGTTCCGCGATATTCGTTGGCAGTGTTTTGTGGATTGCCTATAAGTTGCTCTAAATATTCTGTATGACGCATTAATGTTAGATATGCGCGCTCACCAATAACTTTGCTACAATGTTTTGCTGTTGCTGCTTCAAGTAGAGGAAGAAAAATTGTACAGAATTTGTGTAGGTCTGTTTCATCTAGGGTGTTAAGATAAATTGTTTGACAAGAGCTGCACAAAAGTTGTTTTGTTGTTGCAATATGTTCTGCAAGTGCATAAAGTTCTGTGGTAATATTGTGAAGATTTTTGGCTTCTGCAATATAGCAGAAACCTAATTTATGTCCCCATTCGATTAGTTTGGCACCAGTGGGAGCAAGAGAGCGGACAGCTTTGATTGCGTTTTCTCCACACCACACTGAAATTCCATCAGCAAGTTCTGCTATACGCTGCATTGCACAGATATCAGTTGACGGTGTGTCAAAGACCATAATGTAGTCCATAAGTAGAGGTTCTAAGGCAATTAGGCGAGAGATGATTGCAAGGGATAATCCATTGTCTGCTTGTGGAAGCTTTAGAATATTAATATTGCCTGTAAGCAGACCCTCTGCGATACTAAAGGCGGGAAGACCATCCATATTTCCGGCTGCAATATGGAAGAGTACACCAAGTGGCATTACTCGACTGTGAATAGTGGAATGAATCTTTGAAGGCGTAGTATTGCCTAACTCTGTTTGTAGTTTTAACTCCAATATTTCACGAGAAAGCATAGTGGCAGCAAATAGTTTATATTGTGCTGGATTGTCTACTGGGAGGGAAGTAAGAAGTACATCATGTTTTCCGCTGGCAATTTCTTTGCCAAGCGCATCAATTGCTGCAATTACTGTCTCAGTAGAAAGTGATTTCTCTGTGAGTGTGTGATTAATATAGGGTTCCATTTCAGATAAAATTTGATCTTGGTCGCTGTTTTCGTAAAGCTTTCCTTTAAATAAAATCACTGTGTTACCTCCTTAAGTGCATCTGTAGCGCCAGCAGCACAAGTTTTTATTTCTGTGGGAGCGACCCGACCGATGATTTCCAGATAGGGTGTCTGTATGCCGCAGCCACATTGACTACTATCATGTAGAATGCCGAGATCATCTGTCATAACAGACAGAATAGGGGTGGCATTTATCATGGGTGTGATAAGATTTACCAGCCCGATTGTCTCTTTTGACACTGGTTGCAGAGTATCGACGTCACGAATTATGATTCGACTGTAGACTGGCACATGAAAATGATGATTTGGACAATCACAGTAAAGTATTGGATGTTCTACTGCACCAAAAAACTCCACGATATTCTGTTCATTTATATCAAATACTTTTTTGGCTAGATGATAGAAAGATTCCTTGTCGGTCTGTTCTGCGTAGAACTGTTTCCAGCCGCCGCCCAGCATAATTTTTGATCCTTTTTTTAATTGGATGTGAATGCCTTGTTCATCCATCATTTTCATTAGAAAGAATGTATAGGAAGGAAAACCCATAAAACGTACAGGGAATATAGATTTCGACAGTTTTTTTAACGCCAAGAGAATTCCGTTAAAGTCTGGAGAATACGTGCCATTTTTGTATTTTAGGATATATCTGCGACTGATAGCGGGGGTAAAAAGTGTTGCGCCAAATGCTGTCTTGGTAACAGCAGTGTGGTTGCTGTGATGCGGTTTGTATCCCATGACAATATAATGACAAGGAATTAGAGAAATAAGATGGCGTCTGTGCATAATTTTGCAAGACATCTTGAGTGCGCAGAGTAGATCGCCAATATCAAATCCAATTTCACTGAAATTTCCGCTTGTACCAGAGGAAGTCGCTTTAATTAAAGCTGGTGTTGATTTTATTCGGTGTCGTTTAAATAGTAGAGTAGGAAGACAAGGGAGATGTGCAATGTCATCAATGGAAGCAAAGGAATCAGTGTCAACGCCTAAATGTTGTGCGATAGTTCGGTATTCGTGGCAGTGTGTGTAATGGTAATAAAAGTTTTCTTTGACTGCGCGGACAAATATGCTATCGGATTGTGTATCGTAGGGGTTTTTGATGGAAAAAAGGCGATGACGGTATTTTTGCATAGATATTCTCCTTAGGAATTTTAATATTAAGATGTTTTTTTTGATTATAACGCAGAATGGATAAAGAGGCAAGAAGTGTTTCCGTGACAAGGTGCTTGCTAAAACAAAAAATTGCATTGTTTGGAGAAAGAAAAAGATTTATTTTTGCATTTACTTTTTCATTCAATAGTGTACACGTTTGTGATATAGTAAAAGAAATGGTTTTTATATGGAACAAATTATTAAAAAGGGGAATGACTATGAATCTTATGTTGACTGTTAGCTATTCTATCAATATTCCGCACGACCAGTTTTTTTGCGCGGAGAATGGGGAGGTAAACGAAAAAATAAAGAAACGATTGGAAACATTATTTCCAAAAGAAATTGTGTTGGTAGAGAATGTAGATATTCATAGAGCACATCTGCTTAACTATCCTTTGATAGAAAATAAAAATTCATTGCGGTGTGTTTCTTGTGGAAAATGGTTGTATATGCCAGAAAAAGAATATTTGCCCGTATGTCTTGAATATTGCAAAATGGTAAAGGGAATTCCGCTGTGTCCTAGCTGTGCATGGGAGCTGGAAGCAGATATGCAAAATGAGGCATTTGTTGAGAAATTGAGGAGACAAATGTCTGAATAGAAAGGGGTATGGAATTATCTCCTGAAAATATGCAAGCTAGTAATCATTATAAAATATGCCAATCCAATTTCAGAATAATTAAAAAAAGCGGACATATCTGTCATGGTTATGAGTTTGTAGCAGGGTATTGCTCATGTGGTGGATAAATACCCCAGTCAAATAAATGACAAAAACTATTATACAGAAGTCTAGCTTCCAGTCAAAAAGAAAAGTTAGATTTTGCACACACAAAGAAAATCACAAGTATAGTATGAAATTAAAATTTCACACCTCCTGATTTATATACCTGCCAAAGTGGGCAGATGGGAGTTAGCGTGTAAAAAATAAAAGCAGTATAAAACAAATTATTTTGTATTGATGCCAGAAGTAGAGAAGAGGTTTTTTTATGGATAAATATGACAAGCGGAAAGGCGGTTTATACGGGCTGCTGATTGGCGATGCGCTAGGAGTTCCATATGAATTTCATTCTGCAAAGCAAATTCCAGATTATAATAAAATTGAGATGATACCACCATTAGGATTTTGTAGGGCACATTCTAATGTTAAGCCAGGAACATGGTCAGATGACGGTGCGCAGGCGCTTTGCTTATTGGACAGCCTTGTAACTTGTGGGAATTTTCAGTTAAAGGACTTTTCGGATAAACTACTGGCATGGTATGAGAAAGGCAGGTGGGCAGTGGAGGGTGTTGTATTTGATGTTGGTATACAGACAGGGGAGGCACTGAATGCTTATAAGGCTGGAAGAACCCTGGAGCAATGCGGCATGTTACGACCTGATGGTAAGGGGAATGGTGCCCTTATGCGTGTACTGCCACTTGCACTTTGGCATACAGGAACAGACCGAGAACTGATTTTGGACGCACACGCACAATGTCTTATTACACATGGAAATTTGTGTAATCAAGTATGCTGTGCGTTGTACTGTCTTGTGGCGCGTTTTCTCTTAAATGGGGCAGAATTTCAGGCTGCTCTTGAAAAGGCTGTTTTGGTATTGCGTGAAATCTATGAACCAATGCCAACATATACGCAGGAACTAGAGTGGAGTGTGCGTCCAGATGAGCCTTGGATTGGAAATGGTTCTGGTTATGTGGTGGATTGTCTACGCAGTGCATTTATGATTATGCGTGTCGCTACAAGCTATGAGCAGGCTGTGAAACAAGCGATTATGTTAGGCGATGATACGGATACAACAGCGTGTGTTACAGGAGGGCTTGCCGGGATTTTATTTGGATTTGATGCGATTCCCAAAATCTGGTATGATGCATTACAGGGAAAAGAGGAGGTAGATTGTCTGCTTGATAGTTTTACTATAATACCATAACTATTTTATTCCTAATTGCTTTCCCACTTCCTTTTTATTTTGAGTATAAAACAGCAGCTAGAGGTTTTTACTTGTGTGGCTGTTTTAAATAATACAATATTTTTGTGTAATGGTATCCCTTTAGATATCTATTAAAAATCGTTTGGTGTTAATAACATTAGACGATTTTTTGCGCTAAATTCAAGAACACTATCAACGTTCTTGCTGCGAAATGTAAATCATGCGCAACATGATACATTGTTCTGCATGCTTCTGCAATCTGCCAAAGGCATAATGGAAGATAACAATAAAAAGATGTTCTTTTGCACTACAAATGGAAAAAAGATATTTGTCTTGGCAAAAGATTAGAAAAGAACTATACTAATGACAAGTTAATGACAGAAGGTTATAAAATGCCTTCCATAATTCACAAAATTTACACATTAAGCTTAAAGAAATCTTAAACATTTACCTCATTGGAAATTAATATAATTCAGTTTATACTTTATTTGTAAAAGAAACAAGGGACCGGGAGAGAGAAAAATGTACAATGTACTGGTATGTGATGATGAGAAAGACATCGTGTCGGCGTTAAGAATTTATTTGACAGCAGAAGGGTATCAGGTATATGAAGCTTACAATGGAAAAGAGGCTTTAGAGGTGTTTTCACAGAAAGAAATTCATTTGGTGCTTATGGATATTATGATGCCAGTAATGGATGGGATTACTGCTATGGTAAAGTTGCGAGAGCAGAGCAATGTACCAGTTATTATGTTGACTGCCAAAAGCGAGGATACAGATAAGGTATTGGGGCTTAATATTGGTGCAGATGATTATGTGACAAAACCATTTAATCCAGTGGAACTCCAAGCGCGGGTGAAGTCCCAATTGAGACGTTACATGCAACTCGGTAGTAAAACAATGCCAAAGACGAGTGAAATTTTAAGTATTGGTGGTATTGAATTGAATGACCGAACAAAGGAAGTGACACTTGATGGGGAAAAAGCGGCGCTGACTCCAACAGAGTATGATATCTTAAAACTCCTTATGGAAAATCCAGGAAAAGTTTACTCTCCAACACAGATTTATACTGCTGTATGGAATGATAGTCCGTTTGGTTCTGAGAATACAGTAGCGGTTCATATCAGACATTTACGGGAAAAACTGGAATATGATCCAGCTGAGCCAAGGTACTTAAAATCAGTCTGGGGACGAGGTTATAAGTTGGAAGCGTGATTGAACCAACAAAAGGAAGGGTTAAGGTGAGGTTTAAGGTGAAAAAATTAAGAAAGTCCATATTAGCGAAGTTGAGCGCAAGGATACTTTGTATTCTCTCAGTAATGGAATGTGTTATACTAGGATTATGTTTTGGATTAGGGGTGAGCGAAAATCTATTTAATTTAACAGAACCTGAAGCATTGAAAAAAATTTATGAGAACATTAATATAGATTATTCGGTGAACGCACTAAAAAATTTTAATATTAATAATAGTCGTTACAAAGATTATCTAAGAGAAAATTATTTTCAATATGGAATCATAATATCTGACAATCTAAAGGAAATCAATATTCAAGACAACAAATCTTATCAGGAAACAAATATGACTGACGACGAGCTTGCATCAATGAATCCAGAACAATTGTATTTGTGTCAAATTAAGAAAGACAGTGATGGATATATATATCATATGAGTGGGGGATATTATAATGATTATGAGGAATTAGATGACAACTATAATAAACAGTGGGTGCATTTATATGCGGACAGAATATGTTATGATGTAGTAAAAGGAATTATTTATTATCGTGCGGAAGGTTATTACTATCCGGTACAAAGTGTATCATTATGCTATGGAGATTCAGGCGAACAAACAATTTATAATTATAGTTATAATTTTTCTAAAAAGAAATATCAATTGAATGATAAAACACCTATGGATGAAACTCCATGGGTGGAAGAGTCTGTAAGTTCGAGTGAAAAACAGGAAACAACATTTTTAGATTCAGAAGTACAATCTCAGAATGATTCTATTGAGGAAATTCTTGATGGCAGCACAAACTCTGAAAGATTCGTAAATCTGGCAGATTTGAATAACACTACATTCAACAATAATAACTGGGGAATGATACTTTTAGATAATATTAGAAATATACGTGGAGACGAGCTTACGCTAATTGATTCTAGTAGTTTATCAGAAAATCTTTTTATCAATGAGCCTAAGTATTATCTAAATGAGGATTTTACGCTTGTTGTTGAGGAGAAAATTTCAGGAGAAAATTATTGGGTAATTTCCATTGTTCCAAATGCTGTTCCATCTGAGAATATGAACAGTAAATATAATCAAGAAGGATGGATTGTTAAATTGTACTATGACATTATGGATAAAGATTTTGCAAAGAGATTGCTCTTAAGTGTCTGTGTAATGATATTGTCGTTTAGTTTTCTTGTTTATTCGTCGGGGCATCGTCGAGGAGTCGATGGAATTGTACTGACATTGATTGATAAAATTCCAATAGATCTGCTTAGTTTTGGTTTGCTTGTTGTAGAAGCAGTTATATTTTATGAAGGATTGAATATAGTAGGGAAGATTGGATTACAAAAATATATGTTAGTTTGCGCGGGACTGCTTGGAGCGATCGGAACAATAATGGTGGCATTTACACTGGAATATGTTCTTAGTCTATGCACGCGATTAAAAGCTGGTAAATGGTGGCGAAATAGTATTCTTTATAGAATTTTTATCAGAGTTGTCTCTCTATTTAGAAATGTGGTTTTGTTTTGGAAGTTAGTGCTTTTTATTGGAATAATATCATTTATGGAATTTTTTGTACTAATAAATTGGGGTAAAGGTTCTATAATGGTACTCTGGATTATTGAAAAATTAATTTTGGGTGTAGTTTTGTGTAAGTTGGTAGTGCAACTATCCGCTCTTCAGAAGGCAAGCCAAAATATGGCAGAGGGAAATCTTTCTTATAAGATTGATATTGACAAAATGTTTTGGGAGTGTAGAAAGCATGGTGAAAATCTAAATAAAATTAGTGAAGGAATGTCAAGAGCAGTTGACGAGCGCATGAAAAGTGAACGTCTTAAGACAGAGCTAATCACAAATGTCTCACATGATATTAAAACACCACTTACTTCAATTATCAATTATGTGGATTTGCTCTCGAAAGAAGAATTGCACAATGATAAGGCAGCAGAATATCTTGAAGTGCTTGACAGGCAGTCTTCCAAATTAAAAAAATTAATTGAAGATTTGGTGGAGGCCTCAAAAGCTTCTTCTGGAAATATGTCTGTTGAGAAACAATTGCTTGAGGCTGGTGTTTTTGTGACACAGACAGCAGGAGAGTTTGAAGAAAAGCTTAAAGCATTGGAGTTGGAATTGATTGTTAGTAAGCCGGACGAAGTAATTTATATTATGGCGGACGGCAGACATATCTGGCGTGTAATTGATAATTTAATGAACAATATTTGTAAATATGCACAACCAAAATCAAGAGTATATGTTACTTTGGAATCTGCTGATACCAAAGTAAGTATCACATTTCGCAATATTTCCAAATTTGCTCTAAATATAAGTGGGGAGGAATTGATGGAACGTTTTGTGCGCGGAGATAAATCGCGCAACACAGAAGGACATGGACTTGGTCTTTCTATAGCACAAAGCTTGATGAAATTAAATGAGGGTGAAATGAAAATTGTTGTGGATGGAGACTTATTTAAGGTAATATTGATATTTAACAGATCTGTGAATGAGGTACCTCAATTTTTGCAAGAGAAAGAGCAGTGTGAATATACATTGACGTAGAAGTAGTGGTTTGGTATAATAGGAATGGCTTTGATGGAAAAGTACCAAACGATTAAAAAGGATGTATATCATGCAAAAATTAAATGGGTTAAAACGAAATATAGTTGTATGTTTGATTGTGGGTATGCTTGCTGGCGGCATGGGGGTTCGTTCCTATGCCGCCGAAGTTGTTGGCGAGCAGATTGTAGAACAAATTAGTACAAATGATATAGACGGGACTATAATTGATGGAAGCTATGTGTTAAAATCACGGAATGTACGATGCACTGTAGAAAAAAATGGCAATGTAACGTATACAGCAGCATTCCATAATACATTGCCTGTCTCAGACGACGGATTACTCTATCTGTTTGAATTAGCACCTTATGAATATGACATTAAAGAAGGTACAAAGGTGATTGACTATAAAAATATAGAGCAGTTTGGTTCGCAACTTTCCTTTACGTTTCCTGTTAATTTCAGACAACCAGATACCAGGTTGTATTCTAAGTTTGCGATAGGGATTAAGAGTGGAGGTGTCATTTACATGGTGACAGAACCGACATATATCACAAATCCGGAGGCGCTTGCGTGGAATACACTAGCGCGATCTTCACGAAACAAAAAGTCAACACAAGGGGAAGAGTTTAACAATATTTTTATGGATGGGACATTTGGTCCACAAGTTGCAGGAAAGTTCAAAACACTTCAGGTATTGAATACAGGGGACAGCAAGGCATTGACGCACCCAATGGCAAGAAAAGATGCACAAAGAACAGATTTGAAGAAAATTAGAAAGCCAATGTACTATATGTTTAATGCATCGGATGAAGAAGGTGTTAAAGCGCTTGCTACTACGATGGAGTATTATGTGGCAAATTCCAAGGGCGGTGAAAATTGGATTATCGGAAATGAGGTAAATACACGCTTGTGGAATTATATGGCGTGGACTGACTGGAATACTTATATTAAAGAATATACACAAGTGTTTCGCGTGATGTACAATGCAATTATGAGTACGAATGCGAACGCGCGAGTTTATGTCTGTATTGATCAAATTTGGGATAGAAATCTTACCCCTTCAGAGAAAGAGTATTATCAATTTATTGATGGAAAGGATTTCTTAGAGAAATTTCAGGGATTAATAAAATTGGAAGGTGATATTGGCTGGGGTGTAGCACAGCATCCCTATACAAATCCGATGGGGTATGCTAAATTCTGGGATATGTCAGGTTGTAAAAATGGAAATATTTATGCTGCTCAAGTTGCTGCAGGAGAGATTGTTACATTTCAGAATCTTTCTGTACTGACGGATTTTATGAAAACACCAACAATGTTGGATGCAAATGGCAATGTAAGACATATTATACTAAGCGAGATTGGTCTTTCTAACAAACAGGGAAGTGAAATACAGGCAGCAGCATTGTGCGCGTCCTATGCTGCGGTAGTAGATAATCCATATATTGATGAGATTATTTATCTGCCTGCTTATAGTGATCCAGGAATGGATGCAAGTTTGGATGGCTTTTCACAATCGATATATAATGAGATGGATGGAGTAAATTCAATGCAATATCTGGAATGGGCTAAATCGTACATAGGGGTTCATGATTGGTCTGAAATAATTTGGTAACTGGGGTATTTGAGATGAAAAAGGGGACAAGAAGCAAAGATGCGGACAAAGTGCGTTTTAGCTTCAGCGAAAGGAACAAAAATTTTCTACTTTTGCGACATTATAATACATTTGCGTTTACAAAACAAGGAGAAGAACAGATAGTACAAGAAAATTCAAAAGCTGTTGTCTGTTTGCATGATTTCTGTCTGTCGAATATTATCAGTGTATTTGAACCATTTCTTGACTTTGCAAGAAGTGCATTTGGGGAGTTGTCCGAGAGGGAGATTGATAGACTGCTTGAGGTGTGTTGTGTTTATAGTTTACATCGGTCTGTTCTAAAGAGCTTTTTGCAGAGTGGTGTATGCGTGCGCGAGGAGAATTTATTGATTGATGAGGTTGCGTTTGAGCAAGATAAGATTGCCACAGCTATTGTAAGGATTATTTCGCAGCTATCAGAAGGTAGAAAAGTGGTTTTTCTGTTAAATGATATACAGTATGCCAATGGTTCTACTATGCATTTTATTCACAATCTTATAGAGGACAAAATTTGCCACAATATTATTGTTCTTGCTGCCTACAATGAAGCAAAAGTTCCATTGTCACATATGAAACCATTATGGGACAAGTTTTATAGATATATAACAGAAAAAGACTTGATGATTGAGACAAATATGGGGGTTTTAATAGAACAAAAGAACACATACAATGATTTCGTTTTCTCAGAGAATCAGTTGGATTGTTATATTATAAAAATCAATAATTTGCTTTATTGTTTAGATTTTATACAGGCGAATTATTATCTTGAAATTATTTATAAAATGATAACAGTGGATGAGATTTCGATTACATGGGAACATAAATGTCAGATTGTTAGATTATATACAATTGTATCGATTTATACACAGAATTTTTCCCAGGCGTTGTTGTTGTGCGAAAAGTTGAAAGAGTTACAGCGGCAGTCAGATGATCCTGAGCTTGGTCATGCATATTACTATTTTATGTGTATGGCGCATATGTATAATGGAAAACTTGAGGAGGCAGAGTATTATGCTCAGAAATGCCTTGACATAGCCCAAAATCGGCAATCAGATTATGATATTTTCATTGCGAAACTTGCCAGTGTTATGGTAAAAATGTCCGGGTGGCACAATATCTTTTTCTGCGCAAATGATATTCCAATCGACCAACAAGTGATTTATATGGCAGAAAAATATCATTTCTGGAACCATTTAGCACATATTTATGTTTATGCTTATGATAATCACCCAGCACTCTTTGCAGATGAAACTCAGATTGAAGAGAGGCTGGTGCATTTTAATCAGGGTATTGCGCTGATGAAGATGCTTGGAAATGAGTATTTTATGATGGAGGCGTATCGCAACAATATTATGATTGCTTCCATAAATGGTTTCTTCAAGACGGCAAATTATTATTATGAGAAATGTCATGAACTTGTCAAGGGTAAGGATGATTATGAGGAAGCAATGATTTATAATGGAGTTGGTTATATATCATCGGCAATGGAAAAGTATGACAAAGCGTTTGACTGTTATCATGAAGCGTTACAACGTTTTTTAAAGATGGAGAAAATCGATTATGTAGGTGAAACGCTTTATAATATGGCAATCAATTGTATTATGACACAGGATTATCAAAATGCATATGATTATTTGGAACTTTCATTTCGGATTGTAAGAGAAATGAAAATGAATAGCCTTCGTGTCTGTAATATTTCAAAACTTGTAGGACTTTTGGCGCTGTGCAGCCACTATATTGGAAATGAACTAAAATGTGCTGTCTATATTGAAAAAACAAGACTCTTTCTGGAACATTTGATTGATAGGAAAAACAAGAAAACAGAAAATGCGGTTATATATGATTATATGTTGTGTAAAGACGATCTCTTTATCTATTATTTCGTCTATGGACTTCAGCTTGTTGACCAGGAAGAGAATATGGCAGCTTTGCACAATTTTGAGCAGGCAGCAGCGTGTATGGATGAAGCAGCAGGAAATCAATTTTACATTTTTGGGCAGTATACAATAGAACTTGCGAAATTGTATCGACGTCTTGGACGAGAGGAGGATGCACAGAATCGGCTTTTGGAAGCAATTGATTTTTACGGGCATCAGGGTTGTAATAGGAAAGTAAATGAACTAAAGGCAGTGTTTAATAAGCAGACTTACCAACCAGAAAAACAAAAGTTTGGGTTATTGCCAGAGCAGCGTCATTTGGTTGATGAGGTACTGCGACATGCTTCTGTCTATAAAGAAAATCAAGAGCAGCAAAAACGTATGAATTTTTTGACAGCATGGCAGAAAATGATAGAGATTGGATATAAGAACAGAAAAGATTTGATTGATCCAGCAGTAAATGCCTTGATACATAATTTTAATATAGACAAGTTTATGCTCATAAAATATAACAATCATAAAATAGAAGAGTTATTTAATAATACAGGATATCGATATAATGAAGAGCGACGTAGTCATATGGAGGCTTTTTTTCACCGGAATAGGTTGGGTTTTGCGACTTCTAAGATTAATAATAATTATACAGATTATTTGGATATGATTTCTCTCTTTGATAAAAAGAAGATATGTTCGATTATTGGACTCCCATTTTATTACAATGACTCTTTAAAAGCGGTTATGGTCGCATATATTATGATGAAAGATAACTGGCATTCACCGACAAATAGATATTTGTTAGATGCGGGCGATTCTGCAGTTTTTGAATTTTTGATGCGCCAACTTCTCAGTTCTGTTGATATGCTTGAGGCGAATGATAAAATCCGGCAAATGAATGATAAACTCAATTATCTTGCGGTTACAGACAAGTTGACTGGTTTGTATAATCGAGAGGGATTCTATGGAAATATCAAAAATATATTAAGGAAGAACAGTAATCGAAAAATAATCCAACCATTGACCATTATGTATATTGACTTGGATAATTTTAAATACTATAATGATACTTTTGGTCATAATATTGGAGATGTTATCTTAACTGAAATGGCTGATATATTTCAGGAGAAAGTTGGAAAAGATGGTTTTGTCACTCGATATGGCGGCGATGAGTTCCTGATTACATTGTACAGCCAAGATCATGCATATACAGAGCGGTTAGCGAAAAATATATATAGCCAGATAGAACAAGAAGAAGGGTTTTCACATGTGATAAGCAGAAAACTCGGAAAAGAGATTCAGATACCAAAAGAGCACAGGATATCTTGTTCCATTGGAATTAGTAGTCTGCAAACTGCACTTTCAGAGGAGGCACTTGAGAAAGTTGTGAAGGAGGCAGATAAGGTTCTTTATGATGTAAAAAAAGAAGGCAAGGGCACGTACAGATTTTATGCATGAAGTTCATAATATGTCTATATGTAAAATAGCAAAAAATTTCTGGAAAATATTAGTAAAGATGCAATATGAATAGTGGTTGATATTTTTATGATGATAGGGTATACTATAAGTAATCTGAAATGTACGATAACTCTTGTCATTTTGAACCTACATCACTTTAAACGGGATTCCTACATTGTCTGATCAATGTCATGCCCCCCATTTAGGCCAGGGGAAGGCAGCGAGAAAGATTGCGGTTGCCCACCTAGCATTGGCTAGGAGTCAAAATACAGGAGCCGGCGTTTCGGAGATACACAAATGAAGCAAAGCAGCCTTAGCGGGCTGCTTTTGTGGTATAAGTACAGGGTTGAAAGCAGTTGAACTTTCAATCCTGTACTTTTTTGGATATGCTTTAGATAGTAGGTTTTAATAAGTGTCTAAAAATTGTGTTAGAGGAGGAATGAAAGATATTCTTTGAAAAAGGATTGTTAAAAAAGTTATTTTGCGTATTGATATGGGTTCTAATTGTAACAGGAGTTTATCAGTGCAGTACAAATCTATCTGATTATGATAAAGAAATCACAGATATGATGGCAAAGGACAATAAAAATAACAAGGAAGATAAATTCAACAGAAGTGATAACATACAACAAAAAGTGCTCGACGAGAATGCAAAAACAATCTTTGATGAGAAAGTCCGAATCTTAATTATGAATCGGGGATATCAAAGTATTTATCATACAACGTTGTCTATTGCGTGCAGTGAAGGGATTATCGTTGACCAAAATGGTAAATTGTTAGAGTATCCACCAAATACAGAAATTACTTTGACCAGCAAAGACTTTGAAAAGAATCAACAAATTTGTATAGAGGGGAAGAACAAAGGCAGATTACAGATAAAGAATATTGGAAGAAATAGCGATGCAAAGTATCGTGGAAAGTTGGAATGTTACGTTACAACGGAGGGAATCGTTGTAATCAATGAACTTTTTGTAGAGGAGTATCTTTATAGTGTTGTTCCAAGTGAGATGCCTTCTACTTATCCAGAGGAAGCACTCAAGGCACAGGCAATCTGTGCGAGAACTTATACATATTTTCATAAAAAAAACTATGCCTATCCAGAATGGGAAGCACATATGGATGACAGCACAGCATTTCAAGTTTACATGAATTGTGAGGAGACAAAAGGTACAATCTATGCTGTGGATGAGACGAAAAATCAGGTGATGACTTATAAAGGAGATATTGTAGAAAGTTTTTATTATTCAACTTCAAGTGGGTTTAATGGTGGAGCAGGTGTTTGGAATGACAATATTTCAGATGCAGATACATATCTGATTGAGACGGGCGAAGAAATCTATACAACAGTTAGTGAGGAGGGAGAGCAGCGTTATCGACTGTTTATCGATAATGGAAAGGAGACAGATATTGAGTATAATGAGGCTTGGTATCGATGGAATTATGAACGGATATTGGATCAAAATACAGTGAAGACATTATTGCAAAAAATTTATCAATTGTCTATATCTCAGCCAAAAGAAGTGCGGATTCGGTCCCAATTTTTGCCTTCAGACCAGTTAAAAAATGAGGAATCAATAAAGGATATCCGAATTTTAAGCCGAAAGAAGAGTGGTATGGTGGCTGGGATTATGATTGAGACAAATCACTTTAGAGTGAGTGTGAGTTCACAATATATGATTCGTCAGGTATTAGGATGTGCTCAGGATACTATTATCCGAAAAGATGGCAGCAGTTATACAATGGGTGATATCCTACCCAGTGCCTATTTTTATATAGAAAAAATATATGATAAGAATGAAGAAAAAGGGAATACTCTAAAACAGATTATCTTGCATGGTGCGGGGTATGGTCATGGCTGTGGCATGTCACAAAATGGGGCAAAAAAACTTGCAGAAAAAGGATTAACCGCTGCAGAGATATTGGCATATTATTATAATGGAGAGATAAAGGCTGTCAATACGTTGTATTAAGCAGCTAAATGATACATGAGTGTAGGGATATGCTTGTGTGGTGAGAAGGAGCTGACCCAAATGTCTGTCTTCACAAAAATATATGGATTACAAAAGCAGATACGCAGAACTTTTCAGGAAGCTGAGGTGGGAACCTATGCTTCCTGTGCTGCGTTTTTTTTGTTCTTGTCAGTGATTCCAATGGTTCTGATTGTTAGTGGGATGTTACCACATGACATGATGAATCATAAGGAGATGGTCAATATATCACAAGCAGTTGTTCCTGAAAAAATCTATCAGTTTTTGCTTGGTATTATGGATAGTTATCATGGTAATAGTTTAACATTGTTGTCTGTTTCTGCTTTGGTTGTAGTTTGGTCTGCATCAAAGGGCGTTTTGGCACTGATTCGAGGGTTAAATCATATTTATGAGGTTGGCGAGACAAGAGGATATATTCTATTGCGATTGAAAGCATCATTTTACACAATTTTTTTACTGCTTGCTATCTTGCTATCTGCGGGTGTGCTTGTCTTTGGAAATACGCTTGCCGAATGGCTTATTCCAGACAATGGTCTAGCCGCCTATCTGTGGCATATTTTTGGAGGAATACGTCATATCTTTGTTGCGGGTATGATTTCTGTTGTTTTTTGCACAATGTATAGTCTGCTGCCAAATAATCATATGCCGTGGAGAGAGCACTATCCAGGGGCAGTAGTGACTTCGGTTTTCTGGACGCTTTATTCTTTTGGGTTTTCGGTCTACATTGACTATTTTGGTGGATTTTCTATGTATGGGAGTCTTACAAGTATTGTGATTGTAATGATTTGGCTCTATTTTTGTATGTATATTTTTTTCTGTGGAGCTTTGGTTAATAAATGGTTGGTGGATGGTTATGTGGATGATTATCTATCACAGATTTTATAGGAATTTTTAAATACACTGGACAGACAAAAATTAGACTTGTATAATAAATTCAGTAAATTTTGCCAGTTGGAGGATAACAATATGAACAAAGGGTGGAGTATACCTAAAATTATTTTCAATGTGGTTTCAATAGTTGTAATATTGGGAGCTTCCTATCTGGTAATGGTATTTCCAGCGGATTTTGTGCTTGATTTGTTTTGGGAAAAATGTGATCAGGATAAAATTCAAAGTAGCTCTTATAATTATGGGCAGTTTGCTGGTCTTCCAGCGGGGGAAGGGATTCCAAATTTAACAAGTTCAGAACAATGTTACAAGAATTCTGAGAATATAGAGTATTTTACGTTTCGCACAAAAAAGATTATCCCATTGGAAGCGTATCGCTTAAAAAGTAGCAGTGATGCTATGGACACAAAGTATAGAAGAGGTCGACGTTTAGTTTCATCTGGGGTAAAACAATGGAATACATATGGAAAAAAAGCGGGTTTTAAGCGATATTTATTTAATCGTTATTATTTGGTGAAACTTCCAGATGGAACCTATGCAGCGGCTTTTTTAGACGATGGTGTTTATCTGCGCTATTGTATTACCGGGAGTGTACAGCTTCCTGTTGGGTATGCTGCATTTATGGAATCGGGTGAAAAGAAGTTGCTCGCACCTTATATCACGAAATATGGGCTACATGAAGAAAAGATTTTGAGAATGTTCTGTCAAGAACGATATGAAGAATATAAGACATTGAATTATCTGGTTTTAATATCAATTTGGATATTTGTGTTAGGATTGTATTGTTTTCTTGTAATGCTGGTAGAAAAATTGTTTGGAAACAAATTTTCTATGACAAATTAGTTCTTTATAATCGTTGACAAAGGACCAGATTAATACATGGTCCTTTGCTTAAAAAATGATTAATTTGTGGCGTAATTTAATTTAACTGTGATTGTCGCTGTTTTACTTCTGGAACTTGTGTCAAATGCACCGCCATAACTGTATTCTGAGTTTGAGTTTTGTGCAGTAATTTGGAAGACGCCAAGATTTGCAGTCAACAATTTTGTGGTGTGAGATTTTGTTCCCTCTGCAATAATATCTACCCGCGCCTTCGCATTTGCGGTAGCTTGTTCAATTAGATCTAATTTTAGCTCATCTAATTTTGTGTAGTAGTATTCTGGTGAATCTGATTCAAATTCAATATTTGATTCCAATAACTTTGTGATATCTCGAGAAACCGCATCAACTTTATCCACATCATCGGAAGTTACCGTAACTGTCTGAGATAAATCATAACCGTCCAAATATTCGCCAATACGTTTTCCGTCATCGTTATACTCTGTGACCCAGCGCTGGGAAATCGAGACAGAACTAAAAGAAAGTTCGGACTCAGTTATACCATTTTCAATAAGATAATCCTTGATTACGTCAGCGTTGCTTTTAATGGATTTGTATGCGGTTTTTGGTGTTTGACCATATGCAAAAAAATTGCCGCGCCATACAATGAGATCCGACTCGAAATCACAACTTGCAGAACCAGTAACTGTGATTCCATTGCCAGTAGAATATTTTTTGTAGCTTGTAAGGCTACCAGAAAAGATGCTGACACAGATTATTGCAGAAATTCCAGCGATCAATGCAATAATAACAGAGGTAGAAAGTAATTTTTTGAATGATCTTTTGTTCTCTTCCGTAGTAGAAGTATTATTTTCATCTTGATATGCATTCCCAAGCATGGTAAATTCCCCCTTTTATATGTAATAAAGTACAGTTAAGTTTTCTTTTATTATAGCAGAAAATATGTATTTTGCAAGATTTTGAGTAAAAAGTATATTGTTAAGAATAAGTAGAAATCATATGTTAAAAAGCTAATTTATACAGCTCCTTGTAGCATTTGCTAGATATCTGTTTTGCAGTTGTTTGGGGTATTGTTTGCAGGAATAAAAAAATGCACAATTTATTTGCATTCTAATATACAGTTTTGAGATAAGCAGCAATAGATATGGTTTAGAAAGGCGGCTGCAAAAAAGTTCATTGAAAATTCATTGAATTTATGTGTGTTTTCTGTTACAATAATTTTTAGTTTGTGTGTTGGCAATTTTATGTAAATCATATTTTGCCAATACAGGTACGAAAAGATTTTATGATTGGAGCCGCGTATGAGTATTATTGAAAAAGTATTTGGTACACATAGTGAACGCGAATTGAAAAGGATTGAACCCATTGTAAAAAAGATCGAGAGTTATCGGGATGAGATGGGAAGGCTTACCGACGAGGAGCTTCGTGGGAAGACTGCAGAGTTTAAGAAAAGAGTGGCAGAGGGCACTAAGCTTGATGACATTTTGCCGGAGGCATATGCAGTTGTCCGTGAGGGCGCAAGACGTGTATTAAATCAAGAGCATTATAGAGTACAGTTAATCGGTGGTATCGTGTTACACCAGGGACGCATTGCAGAAATGAGAACTGGTGAAGGTAAAACACAGACAGCCTTGCTGCCAGCTTATCTAAATGCATTGGAAGGAAAAGGGGTGCATGTTGTTACTGTCAACGATTATCTTGCAAAGCGAGATGCCGAGTGGATGGGGCAGGTGCATGAATTTCTTGGACTTAAGGTTGGCGTTGTGTTGAATGATATGAAACCAGATGAGAGACGTGAGGCGTACAACTGCGATATTACCTATGTCACCAATAACGAACTCGGTTTTGATTATCTTCGCGATAATATGGTAATCTATAAAGAACAGCTTGTCTTAAGAGATTTGCATTATGCAATTATTGATGAAGTAGACTCTGTATTGATTGATGAGGCAAGAACTCCGCTGATAATATCTGGTCAGAGCAGTAAATCCACAAAACTTTATGAGATGTGTGATATTCTTGCTAGACAGATGAAGCGCGGTGAAGATGTTCCTGAGATGACAAAGATGGATTTTGTCATGGGTGTTGAACAGGAAGAGACTGGTGACTTTATTGTCAATGAAAAGGACAAGGTCGTAAATCTTACAGCAGCAGGTGTGGAGCGTGTAGAGAATTTTTTCCACATTGAAAACCTTGCGGACTCTGAAAATCTTGAGATACAGCACAATATTATTCTGGCATTGCGGGCGCATAACTTGATGTTTCGCGACCAAGATTATGTGGTAAAAGATGATCAGGTATTGATTGTAGATGAGTTTACGGGACGTATCATGCCAGGGCGTCGTTATTCTGACGGTTTGCACCAGGCAATCGAAGCCAAAGAACATGTCAAAGTAAAACGTGAGAGTAAGACGCTTGCCACAATTACATTCCAGAACTTTTTTAACAAGTTTGATAAAAAGTGTGGTATGACTGGTACTGCACTTACAGAAGAAAAAGAGTTTCGGGATATTTATGGTATGGATGTTGTGGTGGTTCCAACCAATCGCCCAGTGGTGCGTGTGGATAATCAGGATAGTGTCTATAAAACGAGGAAAGAGAAATTACATGCCATTGTCGATGCTGTGGAAAAGGCCCATGCTACTGGACAACCTGTATTAGTAGGTACAATCACAATTGAAGCGAGTGAAGAGTTGAGTAAGATGCTTACACGACGCGGAATTCCGCATAAGGTATTGAATGCGAAATTTCATGAGCTTGAAGCAGAAATTGTAGCAGATGCTGGACAACATGGGGCAGTTACGATTGCGACAAATATGGCAGGCCGCGGTACGGATATCAAGCTTGATGAGGAGGCAAGAAGTGCTGGTGGTCTGATGATTATTGGTACAGAGCGTCATGAGTCAAGACGAATAGATAATCAGTTGCGAGGGCGTTCTGGTCGACAGGGGGACCCTGGTATGTCTCGGTTTTATATTTCCCTTGAAGACGATTTAATGCGTTTGTTTGGCTCGGAGCGTCTGATTAATATGTTTAATACATTAGGCATTCCTGAAGGGCAGGAAATTGAGCATAAAATGCTTACAAGCGCTATTGAAAATGCGCAGAAAAAGATTGAGAGTAATAACTTTGGTATTAGAAAGAATTTGCTAGAATACGATCAGGTGATGAATGAGCAGCGCGAGATTATTTATGAGGAGCGCCGCCGTGTCCTTGACGGTGAGAGTATGCGCGATGTAATCTATAAGATGATTACAGATATTGTGGAAAGTTCTGTTGACACGGCAATTAATGATGATTTGGAGCCAGAAGAATGGGATTTGAACGAATTAAATACATTGCTGCTTCCCATTGTGCCAATCCGCCCTATTGTGTTGGAACGTGTTTCCAAAAAGACAAAAAATGGATTAAAACATCAATTGAAGGAAGAGGCAGTTAAGCTTTATGAAAGTAAGGAAGCAGAATTTCCAGAGCCAGAAAATATTCGAGAGATTGAGCGTGTTATTTTACTCAAAGTGATTGACCGTAAGTGGATGGACCACATTGATGATATGGACCAGCTGCGTCAGGGAGTAGGATTACAGGCATATGGTCAACGGGACCCGCTTGTAGAATATAAGATGAATGGGTATGAAATGTTTGACGCCATGACTGCCAATATTAAACAGGATACAGTACGCTTACTGCTGCATGTAAAAGTAGAACAAAAGGTTGAGCGTGAAGAAGTGGCGAAAGTAACGGGCACAAATAAAGATGATACGCTACAAAAGGGACCCAAAATGCGTGTTGAGGCAAAGGTGTATCCAAATGACCCTTGTCCTTGTGGAAGTGGTAAAAAGTTTAAGCAGTGCTGTGGTAGAAAGGCATAAAGCAAAGATTAAAAAAGGTGGTGAACGCAATGGTAGAACTCGACCAGATGAAACTGGAGTTACAGACCTACGAAAGTCCATTAGCGGAAGTGAGGGATTCACTTTGACCTCGCTAATAAAGAGCGACGGATTGAAGAGTTAGAACGCGAGATGGAGGCTCCCGGATTTTGGGATGATCCTGACCGTTCCAACAAACAGATGAAAGAATTAAAGCAACTTAAGGATATAGTAAATCAGTGCAACGAGTTAAAGTTACAATATGAAGATATTGAGACCTTGATTGAGATGGGATACGAAGCACAAGACGCTGAAATGATACCAGAAATTCGAGAAGAGTTGGATAGATTTATTGAGACATTTGAGACACTTCGTATCGGTACTCTTTTGTCGGAAGAATACGACAAATGCAATGCAATTTTAAAACTCAATGCAGGTGCTGGTGGTACAGAAAGTTGTGATTGGGCTGGAATGCTATACCGCATGTATACTAGATGGGCAGAACGAAAAGGATTTTCGATTGATGTGTTGGATTTTCTGGATGGGGATGAGGCAGGAATTAAGTCTATTACCTTTCAGGTCAATGGTGAGAATGCTTATGGATATCTCAAATCAGAAAAAGGGGTGCACAGACTTGTTCGGATCTCACCGTTTAATGCACAGGGAAAGCGACAGACTTCTTTTGTATCGCTTGATGTAATGCCAGATATTGAAGAAGACTTAGACGTGGAAATCAATGAAGAAGATTTGCGAATTGACACTTATCGAAGTAGTGGTGCTGGTGGTCAGCATATCAATAAAACCTCTTCGGCAATTCGTATCACGCATATTCCAACAGGAACAGTAGTACAATGTCAAAACGAACGTTCTCAGTTTCAGAATAAAGATAAAGCGATGCAGATGTTGAAGGCAAAACTCTTTTTGCTAAAACAGGAGGCAAATGCAGAAAAGCTTTCAGATATCCGTGGAGAGGTCAAAGAAATTGGCTGGGGAAATCAAATTCGTTCTTATGTGATGCAACCTTATACTATGGTAAAAGACCATAGGACCAACTTTGAATCAGGGAATGTTGATGCAGTTATGGATGGTGGGTTGGATGGGTTTATTAATGCTTATCTGAAATGGAAAAGTAACAAAACAACTTAGAAAAAGTATTCAGGAGTCTTTTTATGAAAACAAACGGCAAAAATAACAAAAATTATCCTGTAACAGTAATTGTAACTGCTCTGGTGTTATTTGTTTTTTCACTAGCGAGTAAATTTCTGAATATTGATTCAGAACAATTGTTTGCAACAGGGCAAGTTGAGCAACCAGCAGAGCAGGAACTTTTGTTGTCGGAGCACACGGAACAAGAACAGCTACCAATACAAACTACACAGTCGCCAGAAAAAGGCACTGTGGAGCATTCAGAATTAGAGACACAAAAAGAATCAGAAACGATAGTTCCGACGACGTTAGAAGAGGATTCGGATACAACATATCAATTCAGAAAAGCGAGGTATCTTACAGAACACTTTCAAAAGCATGGTGAAGAATTTCCGTATGATACCGAGGAGGAATATCTGCAAGCCGCCAACAATGTAATTAACAATCCAGAGGCACTCCATAAATTGGAGGCGGAAGATGGCGATGATGTCTATTATGTTGAAGATACAAGTGAGTTTGTAGTGGTATCAACAGATGGGTATATTAGAACGTATTTTAAGGCATCTATCGATTATTATAACAGACAATAAGAAGATTAAAAAACCGTATGGGCATTCTTTGAAGCAAGTGCCCAATACGGTTTTATTATATTTGTATTTGATTTAATATTGTGGATTGTTCATTGATTTATTGCGCACAGACATTATATCCAAATATAAGTCAGTCTCTGCCATGCTCAGATAAGGAATAATCCAGATTAGTGGAATACCACAAGTAAAGATACTGAGTAGGAATAAAGGAATAAAACTTATATATAACAAGAGCAATCGCATTTTATTTCCACGCATCACTTCAAAACTCTTTTTTAACGTCATAGTTGCAGTCCAATCAGGAAAGTCAAGTACCATAAAATATACTGGAAAAAAAGGTAATGTTAATATAGTAGAAATAATAGTACAAATCAACATAATCAGATAAAATTTCATAGAAGCATTGTAAAATACACTGTAAGCTTCCAAAAACTCGTGATTATCAATTACATTTCCAGAAAGGAAGAGCCCAAATTCATTTCCGCTATTTTTAAAAAGAGGAATGGAATTGACAATATCATTGTATTGTATAGTAGCAATATCAAGTGGTATCATACAAATTGATTGAATCACAGCAATCACAACACTAATTTTTAAAATTTTTACTGTATTTTGCTGGAATCCGCAAAATAAATCGCTGATTGTACTTGACATATTGCAAGCGGATTTTAAAAAAATAAATGCTGTGCCTGCGCTTAAAATAGAGGTGCCTACCTGTACAAAAAATACAAGAATATAATTCATAAGATAACCGATAGAAGTATTAGTTGGAATTAATACAGAAACGAGATTTACTGCCAAAATGGTAATAATAAATTTGACAAGAGTTGCACTAATCAAGATACCCAAATGCTGACTTGTGTGCATACGTGCCAGAGATTTTATCTCCAAATTGGTTTTATATTGCGGCTGTTGCATAGTAATAAACCTTCCTTAAATAGAATTTTCGGTTCCAAGATTATTTTCTAAATAGTTTGCGATACTGATAAAGTAAGAAATTGTTTTATTGTCGTAAGAATTATGGAACCGTATGAAGATGATTGTATCATGTTTAATACAATAAAACAATGAAATCCAAGTGAAATTTTCTTGAATCGTATAGTATTTTATCATATAATTGTAGTATCGCTGTTTTAGGATATTTATACACAGCAATTATACAACAAGAAACAATCAAGAGAGGATTAGTTTCTAAAATAGGATAAGAAGGAAAAGAGCGGCAATGGATATTATTTTAAAGTTGAAAGAAGAATTAAATGTTGAGAAATGGCAGATTGAGGCTGCTGTTAAACTCATTGATGAAGGAAATACAATTCCGTTCATCTCCAGATATCGCAAGGAGGTAACAGGCTCTCTGAATGATGAAATTTTGAGGAATCTAAATGAAAGATTAGGGTATCTTAGAAATCTGGAAGAGAAGAAAGAGCAAGTGCTTGGCAGTATTGAGGAACAAGGAAAACTGACAGAGGAGTTAAAAGATAAGATTCTCGCTGCAGAAACAATGGTAGCAGTTGATGATTTATATCTCCCGTACAGACCAAAAAGAAAAACACGTGCGAGTGTTGCTAGAGAAAAAGGTCTTGATGGGTTGGCGGATATTATTCTTGCACAGACAACAGAGAAACCTTTGCATGAAGAAGCAGAGTGTTTTGTGAATGAGGAGAGAGGTGTCAAGAATATAAAGGAAGCTTTGCAGGGTGCAATGGATATTATTGCTGAGATGATTTCTGATGAAGCGGAATATAGAGCATATATTCGACAAGCAACTTTTGAGGAAGGAAAAATTCTCAGCACCGCAAAGGACGCAAAAACACAAAGTGTCTATGAAATGTACTATGATTTTGAGGAAGCTGTCGATAAAGTTGCCGGACATAGGATTCTTGCGTTAAATCGAGGAGAAAATGAAAAAATCCTTACAGTCAAGATTGAAGCGCCTATAGAGCGTATCAATCGTTACTTAGAGAAAAAGATAATTACAAGAGAAAATGAAAATACAACGCCGATTCTTCAAGAGGTAGTTGCAGACAGTTATAACCGATTGATTGCTCCTGCAATTGAGCGTGACATTAGGAACGAATTGACAGAAAAGGCAGAAGACGGTGCTATTTCTGTATTTGGTAAAAACTTGGAACAGTTGCTTATGCAACCGCCAATTGCCGGAAAAGTAGTTCTCGGCTGGGACCCAGCATTTCGGACAGGATGTAAACTTGCAGTGGTTGATGCAACAGGGAAGGTTCTTGATACAAAGGTTATCTATCCCACAGCGCCACAAAATAAAGTGGAAGAGGCAAAAAAAGAATTGAAGAAGCTTATTAGCAAATATAATGTAAGCTTGATTTCTGTAGGAAATGGTACTGCTTCACGGGAATCTGAACAAGTGATTGTAGAATTAATTAAGGAATTGGATACTCCGATACAGTATGTGATTGTAAATGAGGCGGGGGCTTCTGTTTATTCTGCAAGCAAGCTTGCGACAGAGGAGTTTCCAAATTTTGATGTGGGGCAGCGGAGTGCGGCTTCCATTGCAAGACGTCTACAAGACCCTTTGGCAGAACTTGTTAAGATTGATCCTAAATCAATTGGGGTAGGGCAATATCAACATGATATGAATCAGAAAAAGCTTAGTGAGGCGCTCAATGGTGTTGTGGAAGACTCCGTAAACAAAGTTGGTGTGGATTTAAACACTGCATCAGCTTCACTGTTAGAATATATTTCGGGTATCAATAAGACAATTGCCAAAAATATTGTGGATTACAGGGAGACAAATGGACGTTTTACCAACAGAAAGCAGTTGTTGAAGGTAGCAAAACTTGGGCCCAAGGCTTTTGAACAGTGTGCTGGTTTTATGCGTATTCTAAATGGTGATAATCCGCTGGACGCTACCAGTGTCCATCCAGAATCTTATGATGCAGCATTAAAACTTTTGGAAAAACTTAATATTTCTATGGAGGATTTAAAAGAAATTCAGAAAAAGCCGATTTCTGTAAAGACTACGAAATCTATAAAGCAAGAAAAAGGAAAAAATAATAAAAAACAGAGGATGGTCGTTAAAAATACCAATACTGCTATGGGAAAAGCACTCGCAGCAGCTATGGAGGGTGTAGCGTTTAATGTACCAGAGAAACAAAGTACAGAATCTTCTGCACAGCAAATAGCAAGTGGATTAGAAAAGCGCGTGAAAGACAAGAAAAAAATGGCAGAAGAACTAGGAATTGGCGAGATTACGCTGATAGATATTTTGAAGGAACTAGAAAAGCCTGCAAGAGATCCGCGAGAAAATATGCCAAAACCAATTTTGAGAAGCGATGTCCTAGAAATGAAAGACTTAAAGCCAGATATGATTTTAAAAGGGACTGTTAGAAATGTGATTGATTTTGGTGTTTTTGTTGATATTGGAGTTCATCAAGATGGACTCGTGCATATTTCCCAAATTACCAATAAATTTATCAAACATCCACTTGAAGCGGTCAGTGTTGGAGATATTGTCGATGTGAAAGTGTTGGATGTGGATATGATGAAGAAAAGAATATCTTTGACGATGCGTCTTGATCAGGATACCCAAAAATAAAAGTAGGGTGAGAATGAGGAGATGGAAATGATGAAGAAAAGAAGAAAGTCTATATTATTGCTGGCGATAATAGGAGTGTTCTTAATTAGCGGATGTGGCGCAAAAGAAAAGGTACAAGAGACATCAAGTGAGATATTCATTAATGAGGTACTTTCGTCTGTAGAGGAACAAACAACAGTTGCAAATGAAATGCAGTTAATAACTTCCGATGAAATACAGCTCGAAACATTTGTTCAGAGCGAAGAACCAGCAAAGATGGAAAGTGTATCAGAGTCAGAATCTAGCAGCGAACAGGAAACAAAAATAACACAAATGACGCCTGCCAAAGAAGTAAAATACATGGATATTGCTTATGTATTTAAGCCATATGAACATGTGATAGTAGAAATATCCTTTCAAATGCCGGAGGATTGGAACTATACACTCCAGGATGTGGAGGAGGAATTTCCTGAATGGGGATATTCTGTTAAAGTGCCAGGAAGGGAAGATGCAATTTTTAGTATTTTTGGACAGTATGGGACGCTGACCGCCGATGGTTCAAATGGGCCAAAGTCTTTTCAGACATCACAAGGGCTGATAGGACAGTATTTTTGGGACGAATATATACATGATGACGGAAATCCTGCAATACAGGGAACGATTGTTTTTGATACGGAGCTTGTAGGTTTCTATGGTGTCAGTTTTAATATGCCAAAAAGTGTTTACAGTGAAAACAAGGATAGCATAGACAAAGTGATCCAAAGTATTGTTATCAAGGAAGTACAATAAATAATGATATATTACAAGCATGTTTCGCGCGTCGTAATTATGCTTATTTTCCACGTATTGGATATTTATCAGATGTTAGAAATAAGTCATTTACGATTTCGTCTGAAATTCAAGAAAGCATAGATATGGCGAATCCAAGTCTGGATGATGTTTTTCAGAAATTTGAAGGACAGTGGATATTTGATGAAGATCGTGTTGCATGTGTTGGCATTGAAAGGACAGAATCGTGTGCATATGGTGTTGAAGGAAGTAATTGGACTGTTTGGGTAAGTGGCGGTGATATCATTTCTGACCTTGATATATATGGCTATACAAAAAACAGCATCATATTTAAGATTTTACATGATGGATATGATTTTTTTATGTACTTTCATTTAACATGGCCAATTCGATTACTCTTGAATATGGAATTTCTTTAGATACAGATAATATTATCGTTTGTGACTGAAAATGCCAATTTATAGAGATAATAAATACATCCTGATTTGTACGCCTGCTAAAGCAGATGGGAGAAAAAATATATGATGAAAATTAAAGTTGCACTTGCAACAGAATGAAGTGAAAGAAATTAGAATATATGACTGAACAAAAGCAAATAGGAGTCTTGCAGAAATTGGGTAATAGTTGATTTCTGTAAGACTCCGTTTGTTTAATTATTATTTGTCTTTAACTTCACTGTGTAATTGTTGTAAAGATTTCACATCTGCATTTCCGTTTTTCTGTACGTATAAGATACCCTTTGCAGTGGCTCTTGCTCCAGCGAGGGTGGTCATGTAGGGAATCCGGCCTTTAATTGCAGCTTTTCTGAGATAACTGTCATCGTGCACACTATCCTTGCCGACGGGAGAGTTTATAATTAGAGAAATTTTTCCGTTGGTAATAAGATCAAGTACATTTGGACGTCCTTCGTATAGCTTTTTAATCGGTTCAGCTTCAATACCTGCTTCGGAAATAGCTTTATATGTTCCATCGGTAGCAATAATCTCAAAACCTGCTTTTTTGAAAAGTTGTGCAATCTCAACGACTTCGGGCTTGTCCTTACTATTGACCGACATCAAGACTGTGCCACTAAGCGGTAATTGAGTTTGCGTTGCCTCCTGCGCTTTGTAGAAAGCTTCACCGTAGTAGGGCGAGAGTCCTAACACTTCACCGGTAGAGCGCATTTCTGGTCCAAGAACAGGGTCCACTTCCGGGAACATATTGAATGGGAATACAGCTTCTTTGACACCATAGTATGGAATATCCTTTTCCTTTAAGTTCGGAACTGGCGAAGGACGAGAGGTAATTTCTGAGGTTATGATATCAGTTGCAAGTGGTACCATGCGAATGTTACATACCTTGGAAACAAGCGGCACAGTGCGCGATGCGCGGGGATTGGCTTCAAGTACATAAACTTTCCCCTTTTCAATAGCATATTGCATGTTCATCAAGCCCTTGACGTGCATCTCTTCTGCGATTTTCTTAGTGTATTCTTTGATCGTCGCCACATTTTCCGCTGTGATATGCACAGACGGGATAATGCACGCCGAGTCACCAGAGTGGACACCTGCAAGTTCAATATGTTCCATAACAGCTGGAACGAAAGCGTGAGTACCATCGCTGATGGCGTCTGCTTCACACTCAAGTGCATGATTGAGAAAACGGTCAATTAAAATCGGTCTGTCGGGGGTTACGCCTACAGCAGCGCTCATATAGCTAACCATACTCTCATCATCATATACCACTTCCATGCCACGGCCCCCAAGCACATAAGAGGGACGAACCATAACAGGATAACCAATTTTACCCGCGATTGCCAGTGCCTCTTCGACGGTGGTCGCCATACCTGCCTCAGGCATTGGAACGCCTAATTTATCCATCATAGAGCGAAATAGGTCGCGATCTTCCGCTAAATCAATGATAGAAGGTGGTGTGCCAAGGATTTTTACGCCGTTTTTCTCTAGCTCTGAAGCAAGGTTTAGTGGTGTCTGACCACCAAACTGAGCAATGACACCAAGGGGCTTTTCTTTGTGGTAGATGCTAAGTACATCTTCTAAGGTAAGTGGCTCAAAGTAGAGTTTATCAGAGGTATCATAGTCTGTTGAGACTGTCTCAGGATTACAATTGACAATAATTGTCTCAAAACCAAGCTCCTTTAAGGCGAATGCGGCATGAACACAACAGTAATCAAACTCGATGCCTTGACCAATTCGGTTTGGTCCGCCGCCAAGAATCATAATCTTTGGCTTGTCGGTATGGACAGGATTTTTGTCCACTGCATTGTACGTGGAGTAGTAGTAAGCGCTGTCGGATGTACCACTGACATGAACTCCCTCCCAAGCTTCTTCCATGCCAAGTGCAATCCGTCTATTGCGAATTGTTTCTTCTGGAATTTCCAAAATTTGGCTTAGGTATTTGTCAGAAAATCCATTTTTCTTTGCAGAAATCAGAGCTTCATCCGAGGGAAGTGCGCCTTTTGATTGTACAAGGGCTTCCTCCTCCTCAACCAGTTCTTGCATTTGTTTTACAAAATAGTGTTTGACCTTAGTAATATCAAAAATTTCATCCACCGTGGCACCTTTTCTTAGAGCTTCATACATAATAAAATGGCGGTCACTAGAAGGGTGCGCCAGCATAAGCAGCAAATCTTCTTTAGATTTTGAGTTGTAGTCTTTAGCATGTCCTAATCCATATCTGCCTGTCTCAAGACTTCGGATTGCTTTTTGGAAAGCTTCCTTATAAGTTTTTCCAATACTCATAACCTCACCGACGGCGCGCATTTGTGTGCCAAGCTTATCCTCAACACCCTTGAATTTCTCGAATGCCCAGCGTGCAAATTTAATTACAACATAGTCACCATCAGGTACATATTGATCGAGTGTACCA
>BLMC01000033.1 GCA_011959805.1 Lachnospiraceae bacterium
TTCACGGCGGTAACACGGGTTCGATTCCCGTTGGAGTCATGATTATAAAGTCATTGTCAGCTCTGCTAACTACTGACTTTAGACAAGTTAAAAATAAGAATTTTTTGCTGGATTTTTATGGACGCAGAGGGAAGTATACAGCGAAAACTGCTCGCATCTGGTGCAAGAATTAGTATTTATTTAGTAAGCGATGATGATTTATCATTGCTTTTTTGTTGTGCATGAGTGTCTAAATTAAATATGTAGGGAAGTTGATTTGTTATTTTACATTAAATTTTTGTGTACTAAGGAAGGAATATTGAACTTAGCGATATCTTGTGTTATACTACATCAAAAAGGGGACAGCGAAGTTTATCATAATATTACATATAATATAAATATGAAAAGGAGCAGGCAGTATGAGTAAAGGATATTCTATTGAAACAAAATGTATTCAGTCAGGATGGCATCCAAAAAATGGAGAAGTGAGAGTTTTACCTATTTATCAATCAACTACCTATAAATATGAAACATCAGATGAGATGGGAAAACTATTTGATTTGGAACAAGAAGGATATTTTTATACAAGATTACAAAATCCTACAAATGATATGGTTGCACAAAAAATTTGTGAATTGGAAGGTGGGGTGGCAGCTATGCTGACTTCATCAGGGCAGGCAGCAAATTATTATGCAGTATTTAATATCTGTGAAGCAGGAGATCATGTGGTTTTATCTTCTACAGTTTATGGTGGAACTTTTAATCTTTTGACAGTTACTATGAAAAAAATGGGAATTCAATGTACGATTGTAGATCCTGATTCGGATGAGGAAACATTAAATAAAGCGTTTCAGGATAATACCAAGTGTGTTGTAGCAGAGTCAATCGCAAATCCAGCATTGGTTGTATTGGATTTCGAGAAATTTGTAAAAATTGCGCATGCGCATGAAGTTCCTCTGATTGTGGATAATACATTTGCGACGCCAATCAATTGTCGTCCATTTGAATATGGGGTTGATATTGTTACACATTCTACAACAAAATATATGGATGGACATGCTATGTGTGTGGGAGGGGCAATTGTTGATTCTGGAAATTTCGATTGGAAAAAGTATGGAGAGAAATTTCATGGTTTGACAACACCAGATGAATCTTATCATGGCGTAATCTATACAGAAAAATTTGGGAAGAAGGCTTATATTACGAAGGCAACGGTACAGCTTATGAGAGATTTAGGTTCCATTCCTTCGCCAATGAATTCATTTTTATTGAATATTGGTCTGGAAACATTACATTTAAGAGTTCCTAGACATTGTGAGAATGCACTGAAAGTAGCAGAATGGCTTGAGCAAAACGAAAAGGTTGCATGGGTAAATTATCCAGGATTGAAAGGTAACAAATATTATGAATTGGCTCAAAAATATATGCCAAATGGCACTTGTGGTGTAATATCCTTTGGACTTAAGGGGGGAAGACAAGTTAGTGTTTCCTTTATGGATCATTTAAAATTGGCGGCGATTGTGACACATGTTGCAGATGCTAGAACTTGTGTTTTACATCCGGCAAGTCATACGCACAGACAGATGAATGATGAACAATTAATGGAAGCAGGCGTTCAGCCAGATTTGATTCGATTTTCTGTAGGAATCGAAAATGCTGATGATATTATTGCGGATATAGAGCAGGCGCTTATGTATATTTAATTATGAAAAAATATAGCTGGTTATCAAGTTTGTTTTTACTGATTTTGTCAGGTATTGCAATCAGTGTAAGACTTTATTATATTAATAATTTAATGGTTGAGATAAATATTAGTGAGGAGATTTATCATGCAGCTAAGGTGAATGTTGACAATACAAGTCTGGCAACTATATTTTCAGATGGATTTCAGATACAATCATTGTACATATCGAATTTATATTTTATGTTTTTAATTTTTGGTAACTTTACAGTAGCAGGAGTTTACTTAAATATTTTATATCAGATTGCAACGATTATTTTGATATACTTTATAGTAAAAAGGATAGCTAATAAATATATTGGTTTTGGAATTGGATTGATGATTGCTGTATTGCCGATATATGTCGATTATTTGTCAAAAGTTAATATAATAAATATGGTAATTTTTCTTATTACATTGATGCTAAATATGATTGTTTTTCTGATGTATTCTTTTTATAATAAGTTTCATTCTAAACAAATGTTGATGGTAATATCAGATAAGAATACAACAAGTACAAAACAAAGACTAAATGTAGAAAAAGAAGTAAATACCGAAATTTTGATGGATCACTCTATGAGGGAGATTCATTATGATGATTTGGAGGATAATAAAGTACACTATATTGAAAATCCACTTCCAGTTCCCAAAAGAAAAGAACATAAAGAGATGGATTTTGCATTTGAACTGACTAACAGTAATGATGATTTTGATTTAAAGGATTTAACAAACAAAGATTTTTATGATATTGAATAATTGAAATAGCTATGTGCACATAATAAAAAGGACCTTGTGATAAAGGTTCTTTTTTTGTGCACACGGACGTGAAGAGGAACTGTACTGTGGAAATCGCAGAAAAAAGATTGAATGAAACTTTATTGGAAAATAGAAAGGAAAACAATATGAGTAATCAGAATGAGAAAAAGAAAGAGAATGACGATGAACTGGAAGCAAAGAAATACAAAGATGAAAAAATAGAGAAAGAAAGTCAGGTGACTTTGGATGAAAATAATAATAACCATAGAATTCATCTGATTACCATTATTGGAGAGATAGAAGGTCATGAAAATGCAGGAAATCAATCCAAAGTGACAAAGTATGAATTACTTTTGCCACAATTGGCTTCTATAGAGGATAGTAATGAGGTGGATGGTGTATTATTGCTTTTAAATACTATGGGTGGAGACGTAGAGGCAGGACTTGCAATAGCAGAAATGATAGCATCACTGAGTAAGCCTACTGTTTCGTTAGTTTTGGGAGGAAGTCATAGTATTGGGGTTCCAATTGCAGTAAGTACAAATTATTCTTTTATTGTTCCGACAGGAACAATGGTTGTGCACCCAGTTAGAATGAATGGAATGGTAATTGGAGTACCGCAGACATTTAATTATTTTAGAGAGGTACAAAATCGCATCACAAGTTTTGTATGTTCTCACTGTAAAATAGCAAAAGAGCGATATGAGGAACTAATGATGGAGACAGAGGTCCTCACAAAAGATGTAGGTAGTGTATTAGAAGGTAAAGAGGCGGTCAAAGAAGGGATTATCTGTGAAATTGGTGGAATATCACAGGCAGTTGCAAAACTGCATGAACTGATTTATAAGGATAAAGCTCAAAATTAAATAAATCACATAGAATAAGGACTACGCTATTGACATTGTGTAGTCCTTTGATAAAATGGAAACAATAAAGAACGTATCACGTCATTCGAGAATACTATCAAAATTCTCGCTATGGTGTGTAAGTTAGCTCTGTTGATATATTAACCAATTCGCACGTCTGCAATTTTATTGGAAATTTATAAAGTTATATTTCGTCGAAGATTGTTTTTTCTAGGATAAAATTGTATTTTGTTTATTATTTACAATAGTGGGAGTCTTTTTCTGAGATAGCATAGATAATGTAAATGTAGACAAATTGATTATTGCGATATTTAATAATGATTTACAGAATACATAAAAGGAGAGAATCAGAAAATGAATATTACAATTACAGGCAATCTTGGAAGTGGTAAGTCAAGCGTGGCAAAGATACTGAAAGAGCGAGGATATGAGTATTCTTCAACAGGAAATATATTTCGGCAACTTGCTATGGAAAATGGACTTTCTGTTGAAGAATTTAATAAAAAGGTGAATGAAGCTGCAAACCGTGGTGATCATTCTGTCGATAAGATGATTGATGATACTACAACAAGAATTGCTAAGGAGCGAGATAATGTTGTTTTTGATTCACGCCTTGCATGGCATTTTGCACCAAAAAGTTTTAAAGTATTTATTATCACTAATATTGACGAAGCAAGTCGCAGAGTATTTCATGACAGTCTCCGTGTAAATTCAGAAGTTTATGAATCTCAGGAAGTGTGTAGAAAAGCATTGATTAATAGGCAGAAATTAGAGACTGTGCGTTATCAGGAAGTATATCATATAGATTACTATGACATGAGTAATTATAATCTGGTAATTGACAGTACATATGCAACACCTGCTGAAATTGCACAGGAAATTTTAGATAAAATGGTTGAATATCAGAATGGTAATTTCGAGAAAATGATGGAGTTAAACCCTGCATCTATAAAATTTATAGAGGAGGTAGATTCAGATTTACCCAAAAAAGATGTTGTGGAAGTTTTAGAAAAAGGAGGAAGTTTTAGCCTTCATGTTGGAAAAAACAGGCTTAAGGAGGCCCTAGCACACAACGAAAAATTTATACCTGTTAGAGTGACTGGTTTAGAGCCGGGAGGAGAGGACGGTTTTATGAATTTTGGTAATATGGTGAAATTATAAAAGCTTTTTGGGAAAAATATTGTATGCTTCAACATTAATTGAATATATTTAAATAAAAAATTTTTACATAGTGTTAGCACTGTTTTACAAGCCTTGGTGTAGTAGTTGGTTAAGCCAAGGCTTGTAGTTTATATTCAAGAATGCCAATGGGTATTCTTGCTACGAAGCACACATCATGCACAGTATGCTTCAAGTCGATTATTGCTATCATTTTCTCACTTCACAATAAAATTTTATTATGTGTCTATGCTGAAAATTAGGCACAAAACATTTATAATTGTTAATTCATTAAATAAATCATGAAATTCAGATAACCAGCAAAAGTTACCCACAATAAATAAGGAATTTGAAGGTAAGCGGCAATTGTATCTAGCTGGCTAAATTTGAAAATCATTTTAAGAATGGCGGACCATAATACAACAAGCCATATAAATGCGAACAAGAATGTAAGCATATTAAAGAAAATAATTGGCCAGAAAAAGTTTAGGATAAGTTGTAATGCATAGCTGAGCAATGCGTCTAATACTTCATAGGAGGATTCGGCTTTCTGTAGATAAATGCGGGCACTTCCAATCCCCATCAATACATATAGAACTGTCCAGACGATAGGAAAAAGAATTGCAGAAGGAGCAAGCGGAGGTTTGTTCAACACAGCATAAATTTTTATATTGCCGTGTGTAAGTATAGTTGAAAGGCCGCCAACACCAAGTGCGATAAAGACAGAAATAAAATAGGGTTTTAGTTTAGCCCACATAGGAAACCTCATAACAACAATCAATTCTATACTATTTTATGCAATAATGAAATTTCCTATGAAAGTAAAAAGCAGTTATTCTTTATTTTCTTTGGTAAATGGAATAGTGTAGGTTTTTAAGTAGCGTGATAGCCTCCTTTAAAGAATTCTGATTATAAAATTCGATTCGTAATACACCTTCCTCAAAATCTCTGTTATGTATGATTCCAATATTTTTGATGGAAATATCTGCCTTGGCAAGTAGTGTGGCAAGTGAGGCAATTGCGCCGGCTTCATCAGGAATATCTACGTAACATGCGAATACTTTGTCGATTGGTCCTCTTGGGAGGTCAGAAAAAGAATCTCGATATTCTTTGGAGGCAGCAAATAGGTCATGCGTAAATCCGACCTTTTTTGTGCGTACAGCAGTGCTAATTGACTGTAATGAATGGATGTAATCGTCCAGTAAATTAGCAATATTTTCTGTGTTTGACATACAGATGGATTCCCACATATCAGGGGAAGAAGAAGCAATGCGCGTAATATCTTTGAAACCTCCTGCAGCAATCATTTTCATAGTGCCTTCTGCAAAATCATGGTCATGCACTAAATTTGCAAGAGCAGCGGCGACAAGATGCGGAACATGACTGATAGCAGCAGTTACATAATCATGTTCTTGACTGTTCAAAATCATTGGGATAGCTCCCATTTTTTTTACAAGGGAGTGATATGCGGCAACAGCTTCTTTGGAGACCGTTTTTGTAGGGGTAAGAATATAATATGCATTCTCCAAAAGGATAGAAGTAGCATTTGCAAATCCGGTTTTTTCACTGCCTGCCATGGGATGACCACCGATAAATTGGTGGTCTAATCCAAGCTGTGAGACAGTTTGATGAATAGAACCTTTGACACTTCCAACATCTGTGATTATTGTTTTGTCAGATAGAAAAGGTTTTAGTTGTTTTAAAAACTGGTTATTTACAGAGACAGGACCGCATAGAAATATCATATTGCAATCAGAAAAAAGTTCATTTATTTCAGTGGTGCCGATATCAATTGCGCCAGTCGCAAGTGCTTCGTCTAGGGTTGATTGCCTGCGAGCATATGCCACAATTTGAATGTTTTTATTAATTTGTTTGATTGCTAGTGCGATAGAGCCGCCGATTAATCCAAGACTAAGGAAACCGAACTTATTACTGTTTATCATACAATTCATAATATAAAATTCCTTCTTAAAAATGTTGTGAAAGTTTTTTGACTTTTGCTAATCTATTTTAACATTGTGATAGAAATCTGTAAAGAGTGTTGGAGATGTCCAATGATATGTTATTATTTATACTTGAATTTAACATAATTTGATTCAATAAAAGTATGAATATTCTATAACCATTATAAAGAATTTTATAGATAATATTAATATAAGCAATATCATATTTTAGGATTCCTGTCAAGCATAAAGTTTCGTCAATTTTTATAAAATTTACAACAGTATTTTATGAAAAATATTATATGCAAGCTGCACAAAAATGATTGAATTGTCTGAAAATATATAGTAAAATTGTAATAGTTAAGCCATGCACAATTGATTGTAGAATCAATTTTATAGAGTCTATGCCGGATGACGGAATAAATTGTCATAGGCAGCTTAAAAACGAATAGAAATGTTTTAGGTGACAGCTTATGAAGTGGCATGGGTAATTATCATTAAATAAGAGTATTCTTAGAATCGCTAGGAATACTCCCTAAAATAGGAGGTAGCTGCAATGAATGTTTACACAACTGATAAGATCCGAAACATAGTGTTGTTAGGTCATGGTGGTGCTGGAAAGACAAGTCTCGTGGAATCAATGGCGTATCTGTCAGGTATTACGTCGCGTATGGGACGTGTAGAGGACGGTAACACAGTCAGTGATTTTGGCAAAGAGGAGCAGAAAAGAAAGATTTCAATTAGCACATCAGTCGTGCCAATTGAGTGGGATGGCGTAAAGATTAATATACTTGATACACCTGGATATTTTGATTTCATTGGTGAGGTTGAGGAAGCGATTAGTGCGGCAGATGCGGCTGTCATCGTGGTGTCAGGAAAGTCTGGTGTTGAAGCAGGTACAGAGAAGGCTTGGGAGTTGTGTGAAAAATACAAGTTGCCAAGAATGATTTATGTGACTGGAATGGATGCAGATAATGCATCGTTTAAAAATGTTGTAGAAAAACTCACTGATATGTATGGTAAGAAAATTGCGCCGTTTCATTTTCCTATTCGAGAGAACGAGAAGTTTGTAGGTTATGTGAATGTCGTAAGTGAGACTGGGAATCGCTGGAAGGGTAAAGATGTAGAGGCATGCGAGATACCTGATTATAGTAAGGATAATTTGAGCTTGTACAGGGATACATTGATGGAAGCAGTAGCTGAGACAAGCGAGGAGTTTATGGATCGATATTTTGGCGGTGAGACATTTTCAGAGAATGAGATTCGTGCAGCGCTTCGTACCAATGTAATTGATAGTTCTATTGTTCCAATTAGTATGGGGTCAAGTTTGCTTTGTCAAGGTACATACACGTTACTAGATGATATTGTAAAGTATATGCCAAGTCCTGAGAACAAGCAAATTGCGGGCTTTAACATGAAGACAAATGAAGTTTTTGAAGCAAATTTTGATTTCTCAAAAGCGAAATCCGCCTATGTGTTTAAAACGATTGTCGATCCATTTATTGGAAAGTATTCTTTGATTAAAGTATGTTCTGGTGTGTTTAAGTCAGATGATACAATCTACAATAAGGATAAGGATGTTGAGGAAAAAGTCAATAAACTTTTTATATTACAGGGTAGCAAGCCTATTGAAATAAGCGAGTTACATGCAGGTGATATCGGTGCGATTGCAAAGCTTACTGCTGCTAGAACAGGAAATACACTTTCTACAAAGGCGACTGTGATTGAATATGGTAAGTTTGAGATTTCAAAGCCGTATACGTCAAAACGTTATAAAGTGCCAAATAAGGGGGATATTGATAAGGTTTCACAGGCATTACAGAAGATGTCGCACGAGGACCAAACCTTGAAAGTGGTAAATGATGTGGAGAACAGGCAGACTTTACTTTATGGTATTGGTGATCAACAGCTTGAAATTATTCAGAGTCGTTTGGCAAATGAGTATAAATGCGAAATTGAGTTAAGTGATCCTAAAATTGCATTCCGTGAAACTATTAAGAAGAAATCGGATGTAGAATATAAATACAAGAAACAATCTGGTGGACATGGACAATACGGGCACGTTAAAATGCGTTTTGAACCGTCTGGCGATTTGGAGAAGGCATATGTATTTGAGCAGGAGGTTGTCGGTGGAGCAGTTCCAAAGAATTATTTTCCGGCTGTTGAGAAAGGTATGCAAGAATCTGTTCTGAAAGGGCCTTTGGCGGCTTATCCAGTTGTAGGTGTGAAGGGAATTTTGTATGATGGTTCATATCATGCGGTAGACTCGTCAGAAATGGCGTTTAAGACGGCGGCAATTCAGGCGTTTAAGAAAGGGTTTATGGAGGCAGGACCTGTGTTGCTTGAGCCGATTGCGTCCCTCAAAGTGACAGCGCCAGAGCGCTATACAGGCGATATTATGGGGGATTTGAATAAGCGGCGTGGAAGAGTGCTTGGCATGAATCCAGCTGGAAGTGGAAAACAGGTCATTGAAGCAGATATTCCGATGATGGAATTAACAGGCTACTGTACGGTACTTCGCTCTATGACAGGCGGACGTGGCAGTTTTGAGTATGAAGTGACAAGATATGAACAAACTCCAAGTGATATTCAAGAAGCACAAGTAAAGGCAAGAGCGAACAAATTGGTGGATTCTTCTGAGGTATAAAGTATCTAGTATAAAAATATATTACTATGAAATTATAATTACAAAAGTTGTGCCGCCGCCAGGAGTATCAGTTACTTTGATGCTTCCGTGATGTGCTATAATAATATCATTTGCTATGGAAAGACCAAGTCCGAAGTGAGTTTTATCGCTTCGGGCTTTTTCGCTGCGATAAAAACGGTCAAATATTTTTGTTTTTTCTTCGTCACTGATTCCGATACCTGTATCGGAAATTTTCACTTCAAAGTGTTTTTTTATATAGGAAACAGATAGACGGATAGTTCCATCTTCAGGAGTATAACTAATGGCATTGTGAAGAAGAATAGTAAGTACCTGTACAATGCGGTCACTGTCACATATACAATCAGGAAGCGGATTTTCAGGAAGCGAGACGTTGACTTTGATATGTTTTGCTGCTGCCATGTTTTCAAAGGCTTCACTGGTATTTAGCACTAATGTATCAAGTTGAGTTGGCGCTAGTTTAATGTCGAGTTGGCCAGTATCATAGCTAAGCAAGGTAAGCATATCGTTTAAAAGCCTTGATGTGCGAAGAGCTTCGTTTTTAATCGTGGTTAATTCAGAACATATGTCTTTGTCAAGTCCAGCTTCAGCACAGGAGAGTATAATTGCAAGTGGTGTGCGAAGTTCATGTGAGGCAGATGCAATAAACTGATTTTGCCGCAGCCGATTTGCCTCAATGGGTTTTAGGACTTTTCCTATAAAAATCCATGCAAAAATCCAGATTGCAGTAAGTGCAAGTATAATGATTCCCAAAAATAAAAAACGTTGTTTTATAATTTGATTTTGTATATTATCAAGTGGTGCGACAAGTAAAATTTCTAAGTTAGATGTATTTTTTTCTATTTGAATTACAAAGCAGCAGTAAGAGGTAACTTTTGTATTATTTACTTTTATATCTGTATCTGATGTGTGAGCAGCAGAAAATAATTTTTCCTTTTCTTTATTTGATTGTCTTAGAATAAAAGAGACATAACTACTTTTATAGGAAAGTGTATGTCGAGTTTGAGAAAAATTTTTATATTGATAAAAGTCCCATGCTTTGTCGAGTGCTATTTTTCTTATAGAATTTTCTTGCGTTTTATTAATATCATACAAAAATTCAGTATTATTATCTTTCAAAGATACATAGTATTTATTGTTGGATTCTAACTGTGATAGCCAGGTGTTGCTAATAATGTTTTGTTGTTCAACATAGGAAGCGATCGTGTAGATATCACTCTGATAAGAATACATTTTATTTTTTATCATATTGTTTTCAGATATGAATAGATAACCAAGTGTCATAATAACTAAAATTAATGTTGTAATACTGCCGCTCAATAGAGTTAGTTGAAGATGCGCTTTTTTTATTGTATTCATATTAGAAATTTTTCCTTCCAAAATTGTATTTCTTATTCTTCTAATAAACAGTATCCAATACCTCGGATTGTTCTTAACTTTAGGCAACTTCCTACGGATTTGAGACGTCTGCGAACAAAATAAATATAGTTGTCAAGATTCCCTTCTTCAACATCGCTGTCAGGTCCCCAGACCTTTAATAAAAGAGTATTTCTCGAGAGGGTCTGTCCACCATTTTTAATAAAAATTTCAAGCATTGTGCCTTCCCGTTTTGAGCAGGTACAATGACCGTTTGGGCCAGTGAGAGTGTTTGACGTTTTGTCAAATTGGAGATCACAGTAGGAAGGGATATCTATTTGACTCATGATAGGAGAACGCCTTGTAACACATTGAATGCGTGCTAGTAGCTCTTCAAATGCGAAGGGCTTTACCAGATAGTCATCGGCTCCAAGGTTTAATCCAGTTACTTTGTCATTTAGCGTTCCAAGTGCAGTAATAAGTATAATAGGAATATTAATACCTTGTTTGCGCAGTTTGCTCAATACTATAGTGCCTTCTATACAAGGTAGCATTCTGTCAAGTAGTATTATATCATGAATATTTTGTACAGCATAGTAGAATGCTTCTTCCCCGTCATAGCAGGAGTCTACATTAAATCCTCTTGAAATTAACTGATTTGTAAGTAATTCATTCAATTTTTTATCATCTTCGGCAAGTAATATACGCATAGCAATTCCTCCATCTGGTAAGTAAGACTTCAAGAGTCTATAAAAATTAATTGTCAATTTATAGTTTACTTTATTTTTCTCTAAATTATCTCTAAATTTACTATCAATTTTATTGGCAGAGAAAAAGATATATTTAATTAAGTATATTGTTAAATGGTTAGGTTAAAAAGTATTATATGAAAAAATTTGTATACTATCAACTATAAAACAACAAGTTCTAAGAATTGCACAGTTCATTTGTCTTTTATCATAGTGAAAATTGTGCATTAAAATATACGTACTTGAGGATTTTGTTTATACTCTAATTAGATAAGGCATAAGCAGTAACTTTTTATCTAAGAGTCTATCTACAAACAAATCTAAATATTGTAATTTTTATAGAAACATGGTATGCTAACGACATAGTGTCAAAGATAGGTATTTTATACCAACAGAGCTGACCCATACACTGTGGTAAGAATGTTGATGGTATTTTTGAATGAAATTTGAGAAATGAGTAAATAGTAATGAGACCAAAAATAAAAGAAATGGTGGAATATATTTGTCCAAAATGTAAAATGAAAATTTCTGTAGAAAAAGGCAAGCGAGTGCCGTCATTATATTGTAGAAATTGCTTAAAGAATAAACAATTAATTATGTTAAGATTGATATATCAAAAAACAGAGCAATCATCAGACACGATTTTTCAGAATGAATTGAAAGCAAAAGATTAATTTTAACATAAAAGAAAATATGAATCAAAATATAGAAAACAGGAAGTTTTAATATTTCCTGTTTTCTATATATAGAGGTATCTAAATAAAATATGTCAGTAAGTTATATTCTTTTTTCTAATAGATTGAGAAGCCCATAAATACCCATTGCGATAATACAAAGGATAACAATACTCAAAATAACCATATCTAGTTTAAATACTTGGCTACCATAGATAATTAGATATCCTAATCCTTTTTTTCCAGCAAGAAATTCTCCAATAATAACACCTACTAAGGCAAGACCAATGTTGACTTTGGATAGAGAGATGAAGGTAGGGATATTTCCAGGAAATACAACTTTTGTAAAAGCTTGTAGTTTTGTACCGCCCAATGTCTCAATTAATTTAAGACGTTCGGGGTCTGTCTGTTCAAATGATTGATATAAATTTAGTATACAACCAAATATTCCAACCGATATTCCACATAGAATAATTGTGCGGGAACCTGTTCCTAACCAAACAATAATAAGTGGTGCAAGTGCAGATTTTGGCAGACTGTTGAGCACGATTAAGAAAGGTTCAAACATTTTTCCAAGAGAAGGATAAAACCAGAAAAATGTGGCAGTTAATACAGAAAGAATAATAATCAGAAAAAAACTTACTCCTGATTCTAAAAGGGTAATGCCAATATGACTTAATAAAGACATATCTTTTATATCATGCCAGAATAGCTTTGCAATTGCGATAGGAGAGCTAAAATAAAAACGGTCAATCCAGCCAAGGTCAGAAGAAATTTGCCAAAGCATTACGAAAGCCGTAAATAGTAGTATCCGACTCCAGAAGATATATAATTTTTGCATTTTCTGATGGTGCAAAAAATTTTTTTGTCCCGCGGTAAGTGTAATTACATCTGCTTTGTTTGTCTCATGTGATATAGCACTATTTTTCAGTATTTTCATTTTGCATTTCCTTCCATATTTTATCAAAATATTCTTGAAATAGACTCGATTTTCTTATGTCCTCTCTTAGGATTTTGTTCTTTTCAAATTCAATTGGAATAATATCCTTTATGGTACAGGGCGATTTTGTAAGCACAAAAATTACGTCTGCCATAGAGATTGCTTCAGAGATATCATGTGTTACAAGGATAGCTGTTTTTTGTTCAGATTTGATAATATCGTGTACATCTTTCGATACATTTAGTCTTGTTTGGTAGTCAAGCGCGCTGAATGGCTCGTCAAGTAAGAGAAGATCAGGACGAATGGCGAGTGTCCGAATAAGCGCAATTCGTTGACGCATACCACCAGATAACGCAGAAGGTTTCTGATTTTTGACATTGGATAGATGATATTTTTCTAAAAGATTGTCTACTAATTCTAGGTTTTCTGCTGTTTTCTTTTTCTGTATTTCAAGTCCAAGAGTGATATTTTGATAAACGGTACGCCATTCTAATAAATGGTCATGTTGTAGCATATATCCGACACGTGGAGCGTTAAAGTCATCAGAATAAAAAGTAATATAGCCACTTACAGGTTTAAGTAGATCTGCAATTAAAGAAAGTATTGTGGATTTTCCGCAGCCGCTTGGCCCAACTAAGGCTGCAAAAATACCTTTTTCAATTGAAAAATTTATATTATTTAAAACCTTAACCTCACCGAGATTACTATAGTAAGAGAAATTGACGTGGTCCAGACGGAGAAAAGGTTTTTTATTAGGATTTTGGGACATATTGCAACTGCCGCCTTTCTGTATTTTGTTTTGGTAGGAGATATATAATAATATATGAAAAACTATAACAAAAGTGATATGATATATTTACGAAAATAGAACTAGATAGTTTAATAGACAAAAATGATAAGACTTTATGATACGGTTTCAAGAGAAAAAGTAGTATAAGAGTAAGAAAACTTGGTTTTTATAACATAAGCAGCAGGAATATTATTTGGAATGTCATATTTTATACTTACGTAATATGTGTTGATTTACGTAATACTTCAACCTCCCCTTCCACAACAAAAACAAAAATCCAAAACATCACGCCATCAAAAAATAATATATAAACAGAAGGGAAGATTATTCTAATTATTAATAATAGAATTTTGTCTATATATTGAACACACGCTGTTATCCGTGCTATACTATTCTTATCTTATACCACGGAAAGGAGAGATTTCATGGGTTATCCAATTGACACTGAAATTAATGATTCTCATTTTACAAAATTAATAGCAGAGTTTAAAGCAACTTCACAAGGAAGAAAAAATACTATATCAGCACTACGAAAATTAGTAGATAGAAGTGGAAAAAAAATATTTTATATTACAAAAAACGATGCAAAAATTTTTTATGATTCTTGTATGAATGATATCTTAAATGGCACTTATAAACCTTTATATATTAAAACTCTAATGCATTCTTTAAAAGCTTTTTATAAATACCTAAATGAACTATCTGCAAACAATGAACTAGAAAAATCATTTCCCTGTTGTTATAATGGAAATCCATTTGATAGCATTATTATAACTATTCCTGACAAATTAGAATACCGAGAAACTGATTTTCCTTCTATAGAACATGTAGATACATTGTTGTCGTTATGTTCCACTTTAAGTTTAAAGGCTGCTGTATGCCTTGCTTTTAAGATGTGTTTAACAATAAGCGATATTTCTACCTTAAAAAAGAAACAAATTATTATGAGTGATGACAAGATGTATATTAAATTTATCTGTACAAATGAGTTAGGAGAGTATCCTCGATATCTAGCAGTTCCAGATGACTTATATTCCATGATTCAGCAACTTTGCAATAATACAGAATCCAGTTATGAATATTTGTTAATATCCAAACGGCATACGCCTTGTGCTGTTCGCACCCTAGAACATGCATTAAATAAAATCGTAACTGAAAATAATCTTGGTAATAATTTAACTTTTTCTTCTTTGAGAAATATGGGAATACGAATCCTACTTAATAATGGAGCCCTTCCACAAGAAGTTGCAGATTATTTAGGAATACAAGGTAAATGGCTTAGTCGGTATGAAAATCTTCCTCGATATCTAATCAAAGACATGAATCAGTTTTCTAATATTGAAATTAAAAAAACTGTATTTGACGCATAAAATTTTATGTAAAAGCAGGAAAAAGTAGCCTCAAAAAATAATTTTGTATAATACAACACTCCTTATAACACTCTTGATTTTTTTATTGCATGGATTAAAAAATTATGCTATTATTACTAATATTTGTGGAATACAAGAAATTCTGAGGAAAGTAGGAGGCGACTTAAGATGGCACAACTTTGGGGCGGTAGATTTACTAAGGAAACAGATAAACTTGTATATAATTTTAATGCATCCATTTCATTCGACCAAAAGTTTTTTCGACAGGATATAGAAGGCAGTATGGCACATGTAAAGATGCTTGCAAAACAAAGTATTTTGTCTGAAAACGAAAAAAATCAGATATTATTAGGACTGGAAAGTATTTTAACAGATGCTGAAAATGGCAAACTTACAATAACAGACGAATATGAAGATATTCATAGTTTTGTGGAAGCAAATCTAATTGATAGAGTTGGCGATGTTGGAAAAAAACTTCATACGGGTAGAAGTCGAAACGATCAAGTAGCACTTGATATGAAGCTTTACACAAGACACGAAATTATAGAGATTAAAGAATTGTTGAAAAATTTGCTTGATAGCATTCTGAAAATAATGGAGCAAAATATAGATACCTATATGCCCGGATTTACCCATTTGCAAAAAGCACAGCCAATTACATTGGCACATCATATGGGTGCATATTTTGAAATGTTTAAACGTGATAGGCAACGACTCGAGGATATCTATAATAGAATGAATTATTGTCCATTAGGTTCTGGTGCTTTGGCGGGAACCACATATCCATTAGATAGAGATTATACTGCGCAATTACTTGATTTCAATGGTCCGACGTTAAATAGTATGGATTCGGTGGCAGATAGAGATTATATTATTGAGTTGTTGTCCGCATTATCTACTATTATGATGCATTTAAGTCGATTTAGTGAAGAAGTTATTTTGTGGAATTCCAATGAATACCATTTTGTAGAAATAGATGATGCGTATTCGACAGGAAGCAGTATTATGCCGCAGAAAAAAAATCCAGATATTGCAGAACTTGTACGTGGCAAAACAGGACGTGTGTATGGTGCATTAATGTCAATTCTTACAACAATGAAAGGAATCCCCCTTGCATATAATAAAGACATGCAAGAAGATAAGGAACTGACTTTTGATGCAATTGATACTGTAAAAGGCTGTGTAGCACTATTTACAGGAATGCTAAGCACTCTAAAATTTAATAAAGATATTATGAAAACAAGTGCGATGAAGGGATTTACAAATGCAACTGATGCAGCAGATTATCTCGTAAATCGTGGCGTTCCATTTCGAGATGCACATGGCATTATTGGAAAACTTGTATTATATTGCATTGAAAAAGACAAAGCACTTGATGAACTATCACTTGATGAATTAAAATCAATTAATCCGGTATTTGAACAGGATATTTTTGAGGCAATTAGCCTTGAAACCTGTGTGAATAAGCGCATAACAATCGGTGCTCCCGGACCAGATGCCATGAAAGAAGTTATTCAAATTTATAAGGAGTATCTGCGTTTTTGACAGATATAGGTAATTGAATTTTTAAGAAGATGAAGATTATGATATATAAAATATATGCTGATAGTTCTATTAGCAGAATGGAGGAGAAATATGAGTGAAAAGTTAAAAGTAGGTATTCTTGGTGGTACAGGAATGGTAGGACAGAGATTTATTTCTTTATTAGAGAATCATCCATGGTTTGAAGTGACGACAATTGCTGCAAGTCCACGTTCTGCCGGAAAAACATATGCGGAAGCAGTTGGCGATAGATGGAAGATGGCAACACCCATGCCAGAAGCAGTGAAAAACATTATTGTTATGAATGTTAATGAAGTTGATAAAGTGGCTTCTGAAGTTGATTTTGTATTTTCTGCTGTTGATATGACAAAAGAAGAAATTAAAAAAATTGAAGAAGATTATGCAAAGACAGAAACTCCAGTAGTCAGCAATAATTCTGCACATAGATGGACGCCTGATGTACCAATGGTAGTACCTGAAATTAATCCTGAACATATGAAAGTGATTGATTTTCAGAAAAAGCGTCTTGGCACGACAAGGGGTTTTGTAGCAGTCAAACCAAATTGTTCTATTCAAAGCTATGCGCCTGTTTTGACGGCATGGAAAGAATTTGAACCGTATGAGGTGGTTGCAACTACTTATCAAGCAATTTCTGGTGCTGGAAAAACCTTTAAAGATTGGCCTGAAATGGAAGAAAATATTATTCCCTATATCGGCGGTGAGGAAGAAAAGAGTGAGAAAGAACCACTTAGAATTTGGGGTGAAATTAAAGATGGGGTAATTAAGCCGGCAACATCTCCAGTTATTACATGTCAATGTATCCGTGTTCCTGTATTAAACGGTCATACTGCTGCCGTGTTTGTTAAATTCAGAAAACAGCCAACAAAAGAACAATTAATAGAGAAGTTAGTGAATTTTAAAGGGATTCCACAGGAACTTGAACTTCCAAGTGCACCAAAACAGTTTATTCAGTATCTTGAAGAAGATAATAGACCACAAGTAAGTCTTGATGTTGATTATGAGAATGGTATGGGTGTCTCTGTAGGACGTATTCGTGAAGATAGTGTATATGACTGGAAGTTTATAGGGCTTTCACACAATACAGTGCGTGGTGCAGCTGGTGGTGCTGTACTTTGTGCAGAGCTTCTGAAAGCGCAGGGATATATTACTAAGAAATAAAATAATGGTATAAATGAAAAAGAGCGGTATATTGCTGCTCTTTTTGACGTATCTATTGGGATATCTAAAAAAGAAAATATTATATTTCTACAAAAGAATATGGAGGATAAATGTGAAAGAGCTTATTCAAGACAATATTTATGCAATATTAATAAATGAATATTCTGAACTTTTACTCGACTATGTTTTATTTTCTTTTAGTAATGATGAATATTGTGGGCAAAAGTCTCATAAAAAAGCAGTAATTGAAGCAATATCAGTATTTAATACAAGAAGGCGAGTTGGTAATCATCTCAATCATTCTTATTTTTATATAGATGAAAATAAAATGTGCTGTATGAAATATAATATAGAAGATTTCTTTTATGATAATGATACTTGGGGAAATAGTAACTTTTCTTATATGACATATTGGAGAGCATTTTCAGAACCACCATATAATATTCCATATTCAAAAGGAGATTTTCGTAAAATTAATTCTTTACTTTTTCCAATTCAATTTAGAAATGACTTGGAAATTTATTGTTGGAATGATGAATTTTCTAACTATTTTGACGATGGAAAAGACTGGTGGGGTACCGCACTTTGGAGTGTGTATGACAAATGGACAAAACGTTTTGTTATTGTAGGAGCTTCATTGAGTGATTAATGAATTGATTATATTGCAGGTTTTATATGCTTTAAAAACAGAAGGGGGAAGAAAAGAGCTTGGGAAAGAAACTGATTATTACTGAAAAACCATCTGTTGCGCAAGATTATGCAAAAGTTTTTCAGGTATCGGGAAAACATAATGGCTATATAGAAAATAATACTTATGTTATAACTTGGTGTGTTGGGCATTTAGTAGAAATGGTTTATCCAGAAGAGTATGATGATCGATATAAAAAGTGGACTTTGCAGGATTTACCATTTTTGCCAGAGAAATATAAATATGGTGTTATCAAAAATGTCAAACAACAATATGATATTGTACATACACTGTTACAACGTGATGATATTGACTCTGTATATTGGGCAGGTGACTCTGGAAAAGAAGGACAAACAATCGAGGAAAATATTCGTAATTTTGGTGGTGTTCGTCAAGGAATGCAAGAGTTCCGTGTGTGGATTGACTCGCAGACCGAAACGGAAATCAAACGAGGAATGGCACAGGCAAAGCCGATGTCTGACTATGAAAATCTCGGAAAATCTGGTATTATGCGTTCTATTGAAGATTATGCTATGGGAATTAATTTCTCGCGTGTTATGTCTATCAAGTACGGAAAACTTCTCAATGACGCTGCCGCGACAAAAAGTTATTCTGCAATTGCAGTTGGAAGGGTTATGACTTGCGTCCTTGGTATGGTTGTCAATAGAGAACGTGAGATACGTAACTTTCAAGAAACCTTTTTTTATAGAGTAGTCGGAGATTTTACTGATGCTAATATCGAAGCAGAGTGGAAAGCTGTAGAAGGTTCTATGTATTTTGAATCCACAAAACTTTATAAAGAAAATGGATTTAAAGAAAAGGAAGATGCAGAAGCGCTAATTTCTTCTTTTGAGGGAAAAGAAGCGATTGTTAAAACGTTAGAGAAAGGTATCTCTAAAAAGAAAGCCCCTTTATTATTTAATTTGGCAGAATTACAGGCTGAGTGTACCAAACGTTTTAAAATTAGTCCTGATCAAACATTACAGATTGCACAAGATTTATATGAGAAAAAATTAACTACATATCCTCGAACAGATGCAAGAGTATTAACTACGGCAGTTGCAAATGAAATTGATAAAAATCTTAATCAATTAAAAGGCTATACACCAACACAACAATTTACTGACCATATTCTGTCTAATAAACTCTATACAAATATCGCAAAAACCCAATATACAGATGATAACAAAGTCACTGACCATTATGCTATTATTCCGACCGGACAGTTGACAGAATTAGGAACACTGACGCCACTTCAAACTAAAGTTTTTGAATTGATTGTACGGCGGTTTTTAAGTATTTTTTATCCTCCGGCAGAATATCAAACATTAAAGCTTGTTATAGGTATAGAAAAAGAATCTTTGTTTTCCAATGCAAAAGTTCTTAAAGTACTCGGATTCCTTGAAGTTATGGGTAAAACGCTTGAAGATGCTGAAGAGGAAGACAATATTGTCGACGAGAAAAGTAAAACAGATAACTCTACATTTTCAAAAGCAAATGAAAGTTTAGAGGATTCGATTAAAGAAAAGCGAAACAACTCCAAAAAATTACTTGCATTGGCAGATACACTAAAGCAAGGTGATACGCTTAATATTAATTATTTTGAAGTAAAAGATAGTAAAACTACACCTCCAAAAAGATATACATCTGGTTCCATGATTCTTGCAATGGAAAATGCAGGTCAGCTTATTGAAGACGAAGAACTTCGTGCCCAGATAAAAGGGTCTGGCATTGGCACAAGTGCAACTCGTGCAGAAATTATTAAGAAACTAATTCGCATTGGTTATTTGAATCTCAATCAAAAAACGCAGGTCATTACACCACAAAATTTTGGTGAGATGGTGTATGAAGTTGTTGCAATGACAGTTCCTGCACTTTTAAATCCTCAGATGACTGCTTCTTGGGAAAAGGGCTTAGATGGCATTACAAATGGAACTGTAGATGTTAATGAATATCGTGCAAAGTTAGAAGACTTTATACGTCGAGAAACCATACAGATACGCGATAAGGATTTGACAAATCAAATAGCTATCCATATAAATCAATTTATCGGAAAAGGTGCAAAAGGACTAGCTGTGCGCCGAAAATTAGATATTCAATGTCCTTTATGTGGTGGTGACATTATTACAACATCTTTCGGATATGGTTGTGGTAATTATCAAAAAGATGGAAATGGTTGTAATTTTGCAATTGGAACAGTTGCGGGAAGAGATTTATCAGAAGAAGAGTGTATTGCATTAGTTCGAGATGGACATACATCTATTTTAAGTAATTTTGTATCGAAGCAAAGAAAAAAATTTGATGCAGCATTAATTTTAAATAAAACTGAAGATGGAAAAGCAGAGATTACTTTTGATTTTTCACAAGTGCAGCCACAAGTGTTGGAAGATGTAGTTTGTCCTGATTGTGGCGGACAAATTATGATAAAAGGATTTGGATATGGTTGTGCGAATTATAATCCAGAAGTACCGGAAAGTTGTAAATTTGGAATTGGCAAAATTGCGGATAAAGAGATTACCTCAACACAAGTAAAAGAATTAATAAATAATGGTATTACTGAAACAATACGAGGTTTTAAAAGTAAATCGGGTAAAAAGTTTGATGCAGTTTTAGTTTTAGAAAAAGGCGATGATGGGAGACATACTATTAATTTTAATTTTGAAAAAGTAGAAGTAAAGAAGATTAAAGATGTTGTATGTCCACTCTGTGGTGGTGAGATTATTCAAACGCCTTTTGGCTATGGGTGTGCTAATTATAATAAGTTGGACGAAAATAGTTGTAAGTTTTCTATTGGTAAAATGGCAGGTAAAGATATTTCTGAAACTCAAATTAAGGAATTGTTAACCAATGGAAAAACTTCAACAATTCGTGGGTTTAAATCAAAAGCGGGTAAAAAGTTTGATGCACGCATTATTCTTAATCGTGATGAGACAGGTAAAATTACAGGTTTGAAATTTGATTTTGACGATGTTGAACAGCAAAAACTTAAAGATGTGGTTTGTCCAATTTGTGGTGGTGATGTTATCAAAACATCTTTTGGCTATGGTTGCTCCAATTATAATAGGGATGATATAGAACATAGTTGCCATTTTTTTATTAATAATAAAATTGCAGGTATAAAAGTGTCAGATATGATTGTAAAGAAATTACTTAATAATAAAAAAACAGATATAGTAAAAGATTTTACATCAAAAAATGGAACTAAATTTGATGCAGCATTAAAACTTACTGATAATGGACAAGTAATCTTTGATTTTCCAGATAAACCAGAACCAATAGAGACAAACCTTGCATGTCCGAGGTGTAACGTGCATAAACTAAAAAAGAGCCAGTGGTATTATGAATGTGTATGTGGATTTAAAGTTGGACATACAATTGCGCAGCTTACACTTACTGAAGATATTGTGCAAGAGTTATTTACAAGTGGAAAAACAAAAGATAGGCTAACAGGTTTTATTTCAAAAACGGGAAGTCCATTCGATGCATATTTAAAATATATAGATGAAAAAATACAATTTGATTTTAATAATAATTTAAATGCATCATCAACAGAAAATGTGTTACCTATCTCTCAGCAATGGTTTGGCGACGAACCTGCATCAGACGAATATTGGGCATCTTTAATGGTCGAAACAGTAGAAGAATCAACAAATCTTTAATGTCAGTTTAAAATAGAACAGGGGGAATAAAGATAATGGAACAATTACAAATCAAAAATCTTTATAATTTAGAAGAAACATTAGCGGCAACACTTTTTGATGGGGCAGTTTATCCTTGGGAATTATTGCCCAAAATCAGTGCGTACATCATAGCACTTGGAAAAACACTTTCTACTGATAAATATGAGAAACATGGTGAGAATATTTGGATAGCAAAATCCGCAGTAATTGCGCCAACGGCATATATTAATGGTCCTTGTATTATTGATGAAGAAGCTGAAGTTCGTCATTGCGCGTTTATTAGAGGAAATGCTATTGTTGGAAAAGGTGCTGTTGTTGGTAATTCTACAGAACTAAAGAATGTGATTTTATTTAATAAAGTACAAGTACCACATTATAATTATGTAGGTGATAGTATTCTTGGTTATAAATCACATATGGGTGCTGGGTCTATTACATCTAATGTAAAAAGTGATAAAACATTCGTTGTTGTAAAATCTCCATATGGAAATATAGAGACTAGATTAAAAAAGATGGGAGCAATGCTTGGTGATAATGTGGAGGTTGGTTGTAATAGTGTACTTAATCCAGGAACTGTAATTGGGCGCAACACTAATATTTATCCAACTTCTATGGTAAGAGGATATGTTGAAGCAAATAGTATTTATAAAAAACAAGATGAAATCACAACTAAATTTTAATAAAAACTTTTCAAAATTAAATATAACCTTTAAATAATATTTCAATATATTCTATAGTCTATTTTAATACTTTTGACAATTTTTTGGCAAAAGTATGAATTTTTAATTGCTATTTTTCTAAAAATGTGCGAAAATATCAATGGGTAGATAACCTACCAAAGTCAGATTTTACACAATATTGTAAAATATCTAATAATATTTATCTGTAATTTCTAAGTTAGAAATGTGGGACATATGTCTCACATTCAAATAAAAGTTAAGTAATCGAAAGGAGTTTTCACATGATTTATTCAAAGGAAATTGAAGAAATGTGTGTAGTAGCACGCGACGGTAATCATGGTTGTGCACCGATTCCAGAAGAGGCAAAATGGGTAAAAGCGAAGGAAGTAAAAGATATTTCTGGCTTTACACATGGTATAGGCTGGTGTGCACCACAGCAAGGTGCTTGTAAGCTGTCTTTAAACGTAAAAGAAGGTATCATTCAAGAAGCATTGGTTGAGACAATTGGATGTTCAGGAATGACACATTCTGCAGCGATGGCAGCAGAGTTACTTCCAGGCAGAACTGTTATGGAGGCATTGAATACAGACCTTGTGTGTGATGCAATCAACACTGCTATGAGAGAACTGTTTTTACAGATTGTATATGGACGTTCTCAATCCGCTTTCTCTGAAGAAGGACTTCCTATCGGCGCAGGACTTGAAGACTTAGGGAAAGGATTGAGAAGTCAAGTTGGTACAATGTATGGTACTTTAAAGAAGGGACCTCGTTATCTTGAGATGGCAGAGGGTTATGTTACAGGTATTGCACTTGACGCTGATGATAAGATTATTGGTTACAAGTTTGTAAGTCTTGGAAAGATGACTGATTTTATTAAGAAGGGCGATGACCCAAATACAGCATGGGAGAAGGCTTCAGGCCAATATGGACGTGTTGCGGATGCTGTAAAGATTATTGATCCTAGAACAGATAAGGAGGTAAAATAATTATGGCATTATTCGAATCCTATGAAAGAAGAATAGATAAGATTACCGAAGTGTTAAATAATTATGGTATCAATTCCATCGAAGAGGCAGAAAAGATTACAAAGGACGCAGGTCTTGATGTATATGATCAGGTTAAAAAAATTCAACCAATCTGCTTTGAAAATGCTTGCTGGGCTTATACAGTAGGTGCCGCGATTGCTATTAAAAAAGGTTGTAGAAAAGCAGCAGACGCAGCAGCAGCAATTGGAGAGGGACTTCAGGCATTCTGTATTCCTGGTTCTGTTGCTGATAACCGCAAAGTAGGTCTTGGACACGGAAATTTAGGAAAAATGCTTTTGGAAGAGGAGACAGATTGTTTTTGTTTCTTAGCAGGGCATGAGTCCTTTGCAGCTGCTGAAGGTGCGATTGGAATTGCTGAAAAAGCAAACAAAGTTCGTCAAAAACCGCTTCGTGTTATATTAAATGGTCTTGGAAAAGATGCAGCAGAAATTATTGCACGCATTAACGGATTTACATTTGTAGAGACAGAATATGATCCTTACACAAATACAGTAAAAGAAGTATTTAGAAAATCTTATTCTGACCCAGAAGGTCCTCGTGGTAAGGTAAATTGCTATGGAGCAAATGATGTTTGCGAAGGCGTTGCAATCATGTGGAAGGAAAATGTTGATGTATCTATTACAGGAAATTCAACAAACCCTACAAGATTCCAGCATCCAGTTGCAGGTACATACAAAAAGGAAAGAATTGAAGCGGGTAAGAAGTATTTTTCAGTGGCTTCTGGTGGTGGTACAGGTCGTACACTTCACCCAGACAATATGGCAGCAGGCCCAGCTTCTTATGGTATGACAGATACATTAGGACGTATGCATTCTGATGCACAGTTTGCAGGTTCCTCATCTGTTCCTGCTCATGTAGAAATGATGGGACTTATCGGTATGGGTAATAATCCTATGGTTGGTGCTACAGTAGCAGTAGCAGTTTCCTTAGAGGAAGCAGCAAAGGAAGGCAAATTCTAAGTATATCTTGTTAATCAAAAATACTAGAAGACTTGAAAGTACCGTAATCTTTGGGATTGCGGTACTTTTTTCATGTTTAAATTGGAAGATAAATAATATGGTATAATTTTGTCAAAGATAGGAACAAAAGATATCACAGCTATCAAGATCAGATTCAATAATGTTCTTATTGATTGGAAAAACTTTCAATAAGAATACAAGAGACATATAAGGTAGGCTGTACTAGACGGAACATTAAGGATTAGGAAAAACAAACTATCGTTGGTTTAACAAAAAGTAATGCAATGGCAACATGTATATAGCAGAAGAACAGATAGAAATAGAAAAGATACGACAGACATAGAAAGGCTATCTCAGAACCATAAAAGGAGGTAGAGTGCATTGATATAGCATATATCAAACATTTGATGAACATACTTGAGAATGTTTGGCATAATGATGAGAACAAATAAGGAATTGTAGAATATGCGAAAAAAATGCCAAAAACTTAAGAGGAGCCTTTTCTACGTTTCAATTATGATGAATAATAAGTGGTTATAAGAAAACAATCAAAAAACTATTGACTGAATATGAAAAAAGCAAATTGCTAATATTTGTTATATGGAAGAAATAATTGATAGATGCTGCCAGTCAGAAACGGTTTGGTGGTATTTTTATATTCATATTCTAAAGGCAGCAGTAATAAAGATAAGAAATCGGAACTGTTAAATACTCCAAACTATTCGCTAAAGTATGCTTTAGCGAATAGTTGTGGTGCCCACTTATAGACATTTTGGGAATAAGCATAAGTGAAGATCGTCAACATGGTTTTGGGTCCACTGCGCAAGCCTGATATATCAATATGAATTGGAACGAGACTTTTTAAATTTAATGGAAAAACCAGTTAATAAAATACTTTTTTCTATATCGATGATTGAAACGCTGTAATTCCTAAATGCCTTTTATTATGCATATCCTATGCAAAAATTATTCCAACTTTATAAACACTACTACTTCTTTAACTTTAAATCTTACACTAGAAAAACTACAATCACAACCTGTTTTTCTTTGTATTGATGGTACGATGGTTTCGAGTTCGATAAAATTTCAAGAATACTGCAAAGTTTTCCGGCCATACCACAATAAATATTCACTGATTTTTATATAACAATGCAAAATCTTCTATTTCCATGAGGTCAAGGCTTAAAAAGAATGATAATATTCTTCTTTGTATGAAATATAGATATTTATAACATATAGTAATACTATCCATTTAGATAATCGAAACCTTATAGCTACATACAGGGTATTCACAAACATATTTGGAAGAAGAATCTGCGAATAAGGAAAATGACAGCAAATGCCTATTTTTCTGGAAAATCAAAAAAAACTTAATGAATGTCTTAAAACAAATTGTTCAGTAACAAGAATATTATAAAGTGATATAGAAATAAAACAATATTTATTATTAGTTGCATTCTGTTATTACTCTTCTACTATGATTTCATTAATTTTATAAGTTTTATACTTTCTAGTTATATTAAATTTGAAAAATATAAATTTTAAGAGATTCTGTTTATAAATTGTGTTTTGTATTTTTTTTTGATGTGGTGAGGAGGTAGTTTTTGCGTAAATTTAAACATATTACGTAAAATATAATAGAATTTTTTTTAGTTTTTTGACTTTTATTACTATTTACTTTTTCAAATGATTTATTTATTGTACAAAATTCAGTATTAGGAAAATATATTTTACATAATAAAATAGAAAAAGATTAAACGAATAATATTTAATTAAGCTAAAAGATTAATATTTTAATTTAAGATATTCTAAAACAAACGTGCAGATACTATAACTTAGAAATTATATCAACTGCACTCTTCTATTTAATCCTACACGTTTGTTGTGACATAAAATGGAAAATATTGAAAAAGAAAATTTAGTATGATATCATAAAAAATAAAATTACTTTTAAAATAAATCAAAGTAATTTCCATCCAAATATTAGGAGGCAAAACAAAATGGAAATAACATTAAATACAATTCTGAATCAAATGCGACTTGACGCTATTGAAAAATTTAAAAATACAGATAAACATCAAAATGAAATAGTTGATGCAGCAAAAAATATTATGATTCTTGCCAATCTTGCACGAAAAGAAGGACTGCTTTCCTTAGAAAGTATTGCTCAAACTATATCATCAAATTTTTTAAAACAGCTTATCATTCTAGTTGTAGATGGGACTTACCCAGAAATTATCATAGAAATTGCGACAAATATATATTGGACAAAAACTCCATCTGGTACAAATGCTATGATAAACTATATTTATCTTAGGGGTATGCTTGGAATTCAAAATGGAATAAACCCTAGATCATTAGAAGAAATTCTTCTTAGTCTAATGCCTAGTGAACAACAAAAAAATTATCACATACAAATGAAACTATTACATCAAAATAATGATGTCGATAAAATATTTCAGATTCATCCAAATTTTCAAGATGCAGAAATTTGGGAGTCTATTCATTCTCTGGAAACAATAATTAACAAACTATCAAATCGATGTATACAACGACTAATACGGGATTTGCAAAATCAGGATTTAGCTATTTGTATTTACGTGTTTGAACAGGATATTCGTAAAAAAATTTTGGATAATCTAAGTAAAGGATTATCTCATGCTATTATAGAAGATGTTGCACTCTGCACATCAATTAGTGCACAAGATGTGTCTGCAAGTATTTTAAAGGTACAAGATACAATCAACTCATTATGGAAAGCAGGAGAAATCTACCAGCCAGATAATATAAATTCTTATAATGAAAACTAAGATGTAAAAAGACCTACGTTTAATATTATCGTAGATCTTTTTTATTTAACTTATTTTGCTTGTGACTTATCTTCATTCTTATTGACTAATTTTTTCTCATGACCTTTTACTAATATTTTTGTAATTTCAGGAAAAGGTTTTTTCGCATTTATTGGAAATTCAACATATTCTTTAGACTTTGTATCAATATATAATAGTCTTAAATACTTTCCCGTTTCTGAAGATAAATTTCTAGCGGCAAGTCGTGTCTCAACAAGAGATTTCACAAAAGCAAACAAAATCGCAAATATCGGAACCCCAACAATCATGCCTAAAATTCCCCAAATTCCTCCGAAAAAAGTAATAGAAAAGATTACCCAAAAACTTGATAATCCAGTTGAACTTCCAAGAATTTTAGGTCCAATAATATTTCCATCTACTTGTTGAAGAATAATAACAAATATTGCAAAATATACAGCCTTTAATGGATCAACAAAAAGAATTAATAATACCGAAGGAATCGCACCCAAAAATGGACCGAAAAAGGGTATAATATTTGTCACACCAATAATTACACTAATTAATACACAAAAAGGCATTCCTAATATACTAGTTATCGCAAAACAAATCACACCAATAATGATAGAGTCTAATATCTTTCCAACAAAAAATCCTCCAAAAGTTTTATGGGCAAAACGAACATTACTGATAAAACGATTTGCTCCCTCTACAGAACAAATAGAATAAATAATTTTTTTCGCTTGTGCAGCAAATAATTCTTTACTTGCCAACAAATAAATTGAAATAATAAAACCAATCACTAAATTCCAAACTGCTTTAAAGATAGAATAAACACTCATTGATACAGAAGTTATTACATTAACTACATTACTCAATTGTGACAACATTTTTGTAACATTATTAACACTATTGAGCTGAGGAAGCACTGTCGTATTAATAAATGTTGTCAAATCCATAGAAGATTGATTGATAAATTCAATAACACTCTTTTCAAATTCTGGATTGTCTCCCAAAATTTTTGATATCCACATTATTATAGTATTAATATAATTCGGAAATTGTTCTAAAATTGTCCGAATACTATTATAAATCTGAGGAATTACAATTGAAAAAAATGCATAGATTGCCCACAATACAAATACTTCTGTAATAATTATCGACAAAAAACGCTTTGCTCCTTTTTTATGATCAATATTGAAAAATTCAAATATCGGGGTTGTAAAATTTCGTTCTGTTGCATTCACAAGTGGTGCAATTAAATATGCAAGTATAAATCCGTCAATAACTGGCATTAAAACTATAAATAATTTTTTTAAAGTTAATGATAAACTATCTAAATGAAAAATAACATAATAGCTGGCGAATCCTCCTAAAATCACTAAAAAAGCTGTCAATCCCCATTTCACATAATCCTTGTTGCTTTTCATGTTCTACTACTCTCCTATCCTTTTCAACAGTTAAACTACTTATATCTAATAACTCAAAAGTTATTATTCGCACCCATTCAATTTGACATAATTCTATTTATCAAAATTATAGAAATTAACAATTTCTACATTCAAATCGACATACAAATTTCACTATTTTAATGAACAATCAAACCAAATCAATATTCTATAAAAAATAATTTATTCTTTTGTTGGAAAATATTGAAAAGTGTTATAAAATAATTATAGCATAATATATAAGATAATTATACTAAAGTTTTGCTAAATAAACAAAAATAGATTATAAAAATTACTATTTGCTTTATTATAGTAATAGGTAAAATCCATACAAAATTCACTTTACTAATGTATTTTACTGGTCAGTAATACGTTTTCAAGCATTTAATCAACTACTGAATCTAATATAGATAACAATAAATAACATTACTTTTCATTTGTTACGATAGGATAATTCTTGATTCAAAGATTCTAGCATTCTTATCTTGGTAAAAACAAACATATAGCAACAAGCAACATACTTCGATAAAATTTATAAAAGGTTACTTTAACATAACTTTAAAGTATCTTAATAATTAATAAAAAGGAGTTTTAGAAAATTGGAACGGACAAATAAAGCAACAACTTATCATGATGAAATAAATAAAAAAAACATTTTACACCTAAGAGAATTATTGGATACACTTCCTTCCTTTTGTGGTCAGTATTTCAGAGGAATGCAAGAATATACATCCAGTAGAACAAGAATCGCATATGCTTATGACATTCGTGTGTTTTTTTCGTATCTTCATGATAACAACCCAATTTTCAAAAAAACTCCAATTAAAGAATATCAACTTGAAATTCTCGATCAAGTTACTAGACTTGATATTGAAGAATACTTGGAACACTGCACTTATTATATCAAAAATGGAAAAGAATATATGAATGACGAAAGAGGCAAGGCAAGAAAACTTGCCTCTTTACGAAGCTTCTATAATTATTTTTTAAAAAACGAAATGATTGAAAAAAATCCAGTAGCGTTGGTTCAAATGCCTAAACTTCATGAAAAAGAGATTATTCGTCTTGATCCAGACGAAATTGCGATTTTGCTTGATACTGTTGAAACTGGAGAGAAACTTACCAAAAAGCAACTACAATATCATAAAAAAAATAAGCTGCGTGACATCGCATTGCTTACATTAATGCTAGGAACAGGAATTCGCGTGTCTGAATGTGTTGGCATTGATATTCAAGATGTTGATTTTAAAAATAATGGCGTAAAAATACGACGCAAGGGAGGCTATGAAGCTGTAATCTATTTCGGAGAAGAAGTTGAGTTAGCACTGCTTGATTATTTGGAACAACGGTCTAATATAACACCTGTTAGCAAACATGAAAATGCTTTATTCCTATCAATGCAAAACAAGCGAATTACTGTACGTGCTGTAGAAAATTTAGTAAAAAAATATGCTTCTATAGTTACCACCCTAAAAAAAATAACCCCACATAAATTGAGAAGCACTTATGGTACTACCCTATATCGAGAAACTGGGGACATTTATCTTGTAGCCGACGTATTGGGTCACAAAGATGTAAATACCACTCGAAAACACTATGCTGCTCTTGAGGAAGAACGTCGACGGCAAGCAGCAAAAGCGGTTACATTAAGAGATAAACGAAAATAATCTATTCCATTTCTCTTTGTTCCCATTCAGACAAATAATATGGAATAATAATATAACTTCCCGCTATGATATCATCAGAAGTCAAATTATTCATTTTCTTTACTTCTTTGACATAATCAGAAGCGTTACTATAATGCTTTGAGTCAAAATGGTCATATGCAATTGACCATAATGTATCTCCTTTTGTGATTTGAATACTTTTATAATACTTATATGAGTGCTGATTTACTTTGTTATTTTCATCTGTTAAAAAAGAAATCAATAGAATAAATACCATTGTCAAAATAATGATAAATACTATCTTGTAAAGTTTTATCTGATTTAAGCGTTTTTGTTTATTAATAAACGCTCTTATTGTATAATCTGTGCTTATCATAATACATTTCTCCTTATTTCAAAATCGAACATAATTTCCGAACTATTATTCCGAACGGCTGTTTAAAGAAGATTATACCGAACAAAAATTTGTTTGTCAACATTTATCTAAAAATTTTCCAAACAATTCTTCGGAATATACGTTTGCATTTTTTTGTATTATGTGTTATGATGATATGGAAAGGGTTAATCCATATTGTAAACACAAAGAAAAAAAGGAGGCTATACTATGGCATATGGAAAAATAACAGTTAAACAAAAGGAAATTTTAGAGTTTATTAAGTCAGAGATTCTTAGAAAGGGCTATCCCCCTTCAGTTCGAGAAATTTGCGAGGCTGTAAGCCTTAAATCTACCTCTTCCGTTCATTCACACCTGGAAACTCTTGAGAAAAATGGATATATAAGAAGAGATCCAACAAAACCTCGTGCTATTGAAATTATGGATGACAGTTTCCAAATGGTTCGACATGAGATGACAAGCGTTCCTATTATTGGAACTGTTGCTGCTGGTGTTCCAATTCTAGCAGAACAGAATATTGAAGGATACTTTCCTATTCCCGCGGACATGGTACCTGCAGGAGATTCTTTTGTATTAAAGGTTAAAGGAGATAGCATGATTAAAGCGGGAATTTTCAATGGAGACCGTATTTTTATACACGCATGTAATACGGCTGAAAATGGCGATACAGTTGTTGCTTTGGTTGATGACTCCGCAACAGTAAAGACTTATTACAAAGAAGATGGTCATTATAGACTCCAGCCAGAAAATGATTCTATGGACCCAATTATTCTGGATGATGTAGAAATATTGGGAAAAGTTTATGGAGTTTTTCGTCTATATCACTAAATATAAAAGATTATTAATATAATTTAGCAAACCCTATATGATGTAATCGAGAGGTTTCCTACCATTAGCAACTTTTTCTGCATATTTCCTTTTCGCGTTCGTTTGCATAAAAATAAAGAGGGCGTTGCAAAATAGATGAGTGATCATCTATGGAGC